>JAITAQ010000062.1 GCA_031283985.1 Endomicrobium sp.
GGGATTTTTAGATGCTCGTTCTCGCTGCTGTTTACGCCATTCCTGCTCTACAAACACGTTCTGCTTACGGAAAAACGGCGCGTTTGTGCAGCCTAATACTAACTGCAGCGGATACGTTACTATCGTAAATAGTCCACCAAAAAAGTATGAAAAGAAGGTTGTCGCTTGCGCTTGTGGAACGCTTCCTGTAATAAGGCACACTATCACAATGATTGAGATTTGTTTTTTCACTGAAACTCTTATATAAAAAGAAATACAAATATTATTGCACAATCTTGGTACTTTTTACAGCATCGTTTTGTTCTATGTTCTTTGCATTAAAAGTAAGTTCATGTTCAGTCAAATTATCAGTCTCTTGGATTTCTTTTGGCATGTCTTCTATGAGAGGAAGTTCGCTTAAATGGGCAAGTCCGAAATGTTTTAAGAAATCTTGAGTAGTGCCATAAAGCAAGGGTCTGCCAAGAGCTTCTTTTGTTCCGACTATTTTTATTAGTTTTCTTTCAAGAAGGGTGCTTATTACTCCCGAAGATTCCACTCCTCGTATTTCGTCAATTTCTGCTCTTGTTATTGGTTGTTTGTAGACTATCATAGCAAGCGTTTCCAATGCTGATGGAGACAATTTTAAAACGGTTTTTTCTTTTAAAAGTTTTTTTATCCAATGGGAATATTCAGGCTTTGTGGCAAATGTCCAGCCATCTGCAACAAATTTGATCTCGTAAGGTTTATTTAGATTAAAGTATTCGTCTTTCAATTCTTTTAAAATATCATCTAAATTAGAAATATCAGCAACATCTGCCTTTATTATATCCTTCAATTCTTTTAAAGTCAAAGGTTTATCTGAAACAAAAAGCAAAACTTCTAAAATTTTCTTAACTTCAGATATTTCCATCTTCTTCCCCTTAAATCACATTATCAGTTTCTGTAAGCAATTCTAATTTTGAATTAAGATTTTCTTCCTTTTGTCTAGAATGCTCCTCTTGCTCTTCATTTTCAATAAACTCAAAAGTATTTATATCTTTATTTGTTTGCTCTAGCTCTTGTTCGTTATTATAAACTTTATAAATTCTAATTTCCAAGAATAATTCAGATTGTTTAGCGATGATTTGTTTATTTTTTACAAGTTCCAAAACAGCCATAAAACAAACGATAAGAGCTAATCTTGTGTTTTGCAACTTTAATATTTCAGTAAAAGAAATATATTGTTTTCCCTCTAAAATATCAAGAATTTCCCTGATTTTGTTTTCAATAGGAATTTCCTGATACATTATTTCTTTTATATTGCATGGCAAAGCTGTCAATGCGTTACGGAAACTGCTCATCAAATCAAAAATAGTAGCGTCTAAAACAAAATCTTGTTTGCTTATAACAGTCTCAGGTCTATAATAAATTTGAGAATTTTCATTAATTTTGTAAGATAAAAGTTTCCCAACTTCTTTATATTTTTGATATTCAAGCAATCTATTTTTTAACTGATCAAAATGATCGTCTTCTTCGCTGTCTTTTCCGTTGTCTAAAGGAAGTAGAGATTTTGATTTTATCTGCATAAGGGTAGAAGCCATAACAAGAAATTCTCCTGCTATCTCTATATTAAGTTCTTTCATCAAATCAAGGTAAGATAAATATTCAGCTGTGATATCGGCTATTTTTATCTCATTAATCTCAAGATCATTTTTCTTGATGAGATATAAAAGAAGATCTAAAGGACCTTCAAAAGCGTCAATATGAATGTCGTATGCCATAACACACCTTTAAAATTTTAACGCTTTTCTGATTTCCGTCATAGTTTTTTGAGCGCAGTCTTCAGCTTTTTGGCAGCCTTCCATAATTACTTTTTCCAGATAAGCCTTATCAGAAATAAGCTTTTTTCTTTTTTCAGCTAAAGGTTCCATAAATTCATAAAGCATTTCAGTCAACTGTTTTTTGCATAGTGAACAGCCTATTGCTCCAGCTTTACAGTCTTTTTCCATCTGTTCAAATCTTGGATATTTATCCAAACCTTCTGAAAATATCTTATAGAATTTTATAACCACACAGCCATCAGGGTGTCCGGTATCATTTTTTTTTATCTTTAATGGATCTGTAAACATATTTTTTACTTTTTCTTTTATTACATCATTGTTTTCACCGAGAAATATAGAATTCCCATAAGATTTTGACATCTTTCTTCCGTCCATGCCCGGTACTTTTGCAGCTTCAGAAAGTTTAGCTGTAGGCTCAATAAAAACTTCGCCGTAAAAATTATTAAATCTTCTAGCTATTTCGCGAGTAAATTCCAAATGCGAAAGCTGATCTTCCCCAACAGGAACTAAGTTTGCCCTATAAAGAAGAATATCGGCAGCCATAAGTACTGGATACCCTAAAAAACCATAATTATTTAAATCTTTATTTTTTATTTCTCTTATTTGGTCTTTATATGTTGGACATCTTTGAAGCCACATCAAAGGAGTTATCATAGAAAGTATTAAAAATAGTTCGCTATGTTGATGAATAGCAGATTGTTTGAAAATTACTGATTTCTGCGGGTCTAACCCTACTGTAATCCAGTCAGCTATCATTTCAAAAGTATTTTCGCTAATTTTAGATGTGTCAGCATACTCTGTAGTTAAAGCATGCCAATCTGATGCCATATAGTAACAATCACAATCCTCTTGAAGTTTAACCCAGTTGCGAAGTGTTCCAAAATAGTGACCCAAATGAAGCCTTCCAGTCGGGCGCATGCCTGACAATATTCTCTTTTTCATGTGTGTTGCACTCGCTAAAAAATTAGTAGGAAACTCCACTAAAAATTGTAACAAAAAAGCTAATGATAGAATATAGCAAACTCCCAGTCACATCTAAAGATAATAGTAAAAGTAATACTATTAAACAAATAAAAGAATTGATGTTCATATATTTTGTCGCTATGTCTTTGGGCATAAAAAAAGTTGCAACTTTTGATCCGTCTAAAGGAGGAATGGGTATAAGATTTATTATTGTAAAAATAACGTTTATAATAAGCATTATATATAAGAATGACTCTATTGCGGCTCCAAACCCTGCTTCAAAATTGGGAAATATCATTATAATGCGAATTCCAAACCCTGAAACTAAAGCAAGCAATAAATTTGCAATTGGTCCTGCTAAAGAAACAAGAGGTATGTCTAATTTTGGAGTTTTAAAATTTCTGTAATTTATTGGCACAGGTTTTGCCCAGCCGAAAAGAATAGGAGATCTTAATGATAAAAGCATTGCTGGAAGAATAATGCTTCCAAACAAATCTATGTGAGACAAAGGATTTAAAGTAATCCGTCCCATAAATTTTGCAGTATCGTCACCTCTTAGATGTGCAACATATCCATGAGAAATTTCATGAATAATAGCTGAGAAAATAAAAACCACAATATATATAAATACATTTAGCGCAGTCATAAATATCCTTAGAAAATATCAATAAACTCCGACATAAAAGTTTTACTATTTTACTATAATTTTGTCAATTTTTGCCCGCTGATCTATTTGAAGGAAAAAGCAATTTTAAAAGTAAAAATAGAAATCCTTCCGATAAACCCAAATAAGAAGCTTAATATTTTAAAAATATTTGAATTTACAATATAAGCATTGAATCGCCATAAGATAAAAATTTATACCTCTCTTTTACGGCTTCACTATAGGCTTTAAGTATGAGATTTCTTGACGAGAAAGCACTTGCCATCATAAGAGGAGTAGATTTTGGAAGGTGAAGGTTTGTAATCAAAGTGTTTACGATTTTAAATTTATAGCCAGGATAAATAAATTTTGAAGCGGTTCCTAAATAAGCTTTTATTAAAGTCTTGCCGTTTTCTTCAAAATACGAAGCGTCAGCTACTGTCTCCAAAGCTCTGACAGAAGTAGTTCCTACACCAATAACTTTCTTGTTATTTCTAATTGCTGTATTTATAATTTCGGCATTTGTTTCGTCTATTTTAAATTGTTCGGGTAACATATTATGATTGTTTAGATTTTTAGCCGTTATAGGTTTAAAAGTACCCCACCCTACGTGCAGCGTTAAAGTTGCAATATTTACGCCTTTTTTTTTGAGGGTTGAAAATATACTTTCAGTAAAATGAAGTCCTGCTGTGGGAGCAGCTATTGCACCTAAAGACTTAGCGTAAACAGTTTGATATCTTTGCCTGTCAAAGTCAGATAATTCTTGAGCAAGACCTCTTTTTCTATTTATGTAATGAGGAAGAGGCATAATTCCATTCTTTTGTAGAAAGCCCAAAATGTCGGACTTGTTAAATTTAACTATTGTTTCTCCTTGAGCAGTTTTTGATAATATTTCACATTCATATCCGTCATCAAAATATACTTTTTTGCCGATTCCTGAGAAAGGTTTAATTAGAACTTTATAATTATCATCTTTTTGGCACGGATCAAGAAATAAAAGTTCAACTTTTCCACCGCTGATTTTTTTGCCAAAAAGCTTTGATGGAACAACTTTTGTATTATTGATTATCAGGCAATCTCCAGAATTGAAATACTCAACGATATCATAGAAGTCTTTATGATAAAACTCCCGAGCAGTTCTATCTACAATAAAAAGTTTCGAATTTTGTCTATTTTCAACAGGCTTTTGAGCTATAAGTTCTTCTGGAATCTCGTAATTATAGTTAACCAAAATATTGTCTTGCAATGTCATTAATCTTATCCTTATTTATAGCTAATTGTTTCTATTTTCGTTCCGGGGTAAAAATGGTAAAGAATCGTTGAATAAGTTTTTCCCTTTTCAGCCATGCCTTTTGCTCCACACTGGCATAGCCCTGCCTTATGCCCCCAACCTTTCCCGTTAAAACAAATCTTATCATTTTTAATTTTTATAGAATTAAAAAAATGACTTTTTATTTTCCATGCGTCAACATAAAGCCGAAATTCATAAGCATTTAATACACATTTTCCGTTTGAATGCTTTATCTCCAACTGTTTTGCCGCTCTCGAAGACGTTTTCCCTTTAATTTTAATATTTTTTATTTTGCCTATTTTAAGTTTATTTCTTACAAAATTTTCATCCAGAAACTGCTCCCACTTCGCATACGGGCTTTTGCCGCAATAGCTGCATTTTACGCCTTTTAAATATGGAGGCGTTTCTTTCCAGCCCCAAATGTATTTTGGATCTTCAGTATGACCTCCACAGACGGCGTGAAAAACGGTTTGAGCTGGGTTTCCCTGGTATGTTAAGACTTCTCCATTCGTTTCTGAAACTGCCTGATTTGTTTTTTCAGTTTCTGCTCCGAGTCCACCGTAAACTTGGCAATGAGTTGTTGAGCATAAGTCAAACCCTTGCGCAGAGTGTCTGTTCAAGTTAAATATAGCGTAAGTTCTGCTTATAACAGCTTGAACTTTTAACGCTTCTACATGACAGTCACAGCTTACTTCTTTTGGTAAAACGCCTTTAATATAGTCTTCTATACTTAAGACATTAATAACGTTCATTCTTTTGTCGGATTTTTTTAATACTAAATATCCTCTATACGGTTTAGAATTTACAAAAATTACGCCGTTTGAATGCTGTGTCCTTATGGGAAGAGAAAGATCGTATTTGCCTATGCGCACACCTTTTTGAGAACAAGAGATGTTAACTGTTCCCTTTGTAAGCTTTAATTTTTTGCCCGCCGAATCATAAACAAAAAAATCTCTTGGGCTTCCTATCGTCACAGCCATCTCATCAAGAATAATTCCTATTCTTATATTTTTTTGAACATTGTCCAAAGCGTACCCATTAGAAAATAAAAGAGAGATTGAAAAAAATAATATTTTTAATAAAGTCGTCTTCTTCATATGTTGCCAAATTTTTCCTTATAAGATTTACTGCATGCGCAATACTTTTGCATATAATAACCTTTTTGTCTCAGCGAGTTTTTACCTTCATAAAAATCAGATCTAAAATCACAATATAAAAACTTTACTCCATATTTATGTGACAAACTGTCTGCAATCTGCCTTATCAAGTCATGCTTCTGATAAGGACTTGAAAGTAATGAAGTCGTAAAAAAATCAAAACCGTTATCCTTCGCAAACTTAACTGTTTTTTCAAGCCTAAAAGTATAACAAAGACTGCATTGTTCGCAGCTTTTATCTTTCCAATATTTATAATTATATATGAAATCTGGATTTTCGCAGAAAGGAATGCCTAGTTCTTTAGCATATCTTACAGCCGATTCTTTTCTCTTTTTGTATTCTTCATCATCGTAAATATTGGGATTATACCAGTAAAAAGATATGTAGTATATATTTTGCAAAATTTTCACAGCGGAAGCCGAACAAGGAGCACAGCAGATATGCAATAAAACCTTATTTTTTGAATTAAGCGAATTATCCATTTTAATTTTCTAAAATAACTCTTTTAGAAAGTTTTTTGGCAGTTCAATGCCGAGATGTTTATATCCTAATTCAGTAACCACTCTACCTCTGGGCGTTCTAGCAATAAAACCGGATTGTATAAGATATGGCTCGTATAAGTCAGTTATTGTATCTGGTTCTTCCGATATTGCTACCGCAATAGTGTCAATACCTACAGGACCGCCACCGAACTTTTTAATTAAGACATTAAGGATAAGTCTGTCCATCTTATCAAGCCCAGAACTGTCAACCTCTAAAGCGTTTAAAGCTTCTTTTGCTATGTCTAAAGTAACTTTACCGCCTTTAACTTCAGCAAAATCCCTTACTCTTTTTAATAGTCTGTTGACAATTCTCGGCGTTCCTCGCGAACGACTTGCTATTTCTTTGCTTGCAGTGTCGTCAATTGCTATATTCAGAATAGATGCCGAACGCTCAACTATATGCGTAAGATCTTTTATCCTGTAAAAATCTAAATGTTCTATAATGCCAAATCTATCCCTCAAAGGGCTTGATAAAAGTCCCGCTCTTGTTGTAGCTCCAATTAAAGTAAAATGTGGTACGGGGAGTTTAACGGTCTTTGCGGACGGTCCTTGCCCGATTATAATATCAAGCTCAAAATCTTCCATAACAGGATACAAAGACTCTTCAACAAAATGATTTATTCTATGGATTTCATCTATAAAAAATATGTCCCCTTCTGAAAGATTTGTAAGAATTGCAGCTAAATCGCCTATTCGTTCTAATACTGGTCCGGATGTCACTCTAAGATTACCACCCATTTCTTTTGCAATTATATGGGAAAGAGTAGTTTTGCCAAGTCCCGGAGGAGCATAAAATAAACAATGGTCTAAAGCTTCTTGCCTGTTTTTTGCCGCTTCTATAAAAACTTTAAGATTGTTCTTAAGCTTTTCTTGACCTATAAAATCATCAAGTCTTTGAGGTCTTAAAGAATTTTCTATCCTATTATCGTCAGGCGTTTTAATGGGTTCAACAATTCTTTCTATTTTGTCCATTATTTAAAATTCCTGCAAAGATTTAGTTATTAAATTTTCTAAAGTTATATTCTTGTTTTGTTCGTATATTTTATTCACTGCAATTCTTGCTTGTTGTTCTTTGTATCCAAGAGCGACAAGACCTTCTATTGCTTCCAAAATTAATTTATTTTCAGTTAGATTTACGTTTGTCCACTTTTCTTTACCTGATACTTGTACTCCTATTATTTTATCTTTTAAAGTTGCTATAAGCTTATCTGCAGTCTTTTTTGTAAATCCAAACACAGCGTGAAGCATTGATGGATCTTCTGAAATTACAGCAGTTTTGAAATCAGCAAAAGATTTGGAAATTTTATCTATGTACTCCATTGCTTTCTTAGCGCCTATTCCGGGAACTTCACCTTTTATTAAAAGGTACATATCCTTTTCTTCTTTAGCCAAAAAACCATATAGACATATAACCCCACCGTACATTCCTGAAGCACTTTCAACAACGTATATTTTTACTTGGTCTCCGATTTCCGGAAGTTTGGAAAATGTTGACAAAGCAACAATAGCCTCGTAACCTATACTGCCGACACCAATCGTAATACTATCTTTTGATTTAGACTCTAAAACTCCAGAAATGTAATCTAACATAATATCCTTTGAAGTAATAACTAAAGTAAATTTTAGAACAAAGATTTTTGAAAAGAAAAACCAAGTAAAGTTTGCTGCGAACTGCAAGTAAGTTTAGGTCTTTCAAAGCAAAAAACTTAAAAGACAATATTGCTTGTTATCGCCATTTTGTGGAATTAATGTGACATATTGCCATTGCCAACGCATCTGCTGCATCGTCAGGCTTCGGAATTTCTTTAAGCTTTAAAAAAGTTTTAACCATATGTTGCATTTGGTGTTTGTCTGCAGAACCATAGCCTGTAAGAGCTATTTTAACACATCTAGGATTATATTCAAATAAAGAAATCTTATTCATTGAAACAGTTAAAACTATTGCGCCTCTGGACTGACCTACAGATGCCACAGTTTTAGACGCTTTTAAAAAGAATATCTCTTCTATAGCGACGACTTCAGGTTTATATCTGTTTATAACAGATTGAAGTTCGTCATGAACTACATGGAGTCTTTCTATAAGAGGAGCAGAATGTGTCGTTTTGATGCAACCGTATTGTATTGCGTTGATTTTATCTTTTGATAAAGCCTCAACAACCCCCCAGCCTGTAAGAGAAAGACCCGGATCAATTCCAAGCACTATCATTACTCTTCTATTTTCTCCATTTCTTCCGAGGAAATGTCAAAGTTTGCATAAACATTCTTAACGTCTTCGTGTTCTTCCAAAGAATTCATAAGCTTTAACATACATTTTGCGTCGTCTCCTAAAAGAGCTACATGAGTTTGGGGAATCATGCTTATTTCAGAAGAAGTTATAGTTATATTTTTTTCTTTCAAGGATTTCTTTACGGATTCCAAATCTGAAGGATTTGTTATGATTTCGTATATATCGCTGTCAGCTTCACTTTTAAAATCTTCAGCCCTTGCTTCTAAAGCTGCGTTCATAACGGTTTCTTCCTCGGTTCCAGCTTTATTTACTGTTATATAGCCTTTTCTGCCAAACATCCAACCTACACATCCAGTTTCGCCAAGATTTCCTTTGTGACTTGAAAACATTTTTCTTATTTCTGAAGCTGTTCTGTTTTTATTGTCCGTAGTTACTTCTACTATTAAAGCCACACCTGATGGACCATATCCCTCGTAAATTATTTCTTCGTAAATTGCACCTGGTATTTCGCCGTTGCCTCTTTGTATTGCTTTCTTTATGTTATCCTGAGGCATATTTGCTTCTTTAGCATCTTCAATAGCTTTTTTTAGACGAGCATTGTTTTCAATCTGAGTACCGCCTTCTTTTGTTGCAACCACAATTTCTCTTATGATTTTTGTAAAAACTTTGCCTTTTTTTGCGTCAGTTGCCGCTTTTTTATGTTTAATACTAGTCCATTTATTATGACCTGACATAAATTTTACTCCTATTTATTTATGCAAATAATTATAAATTGTTTTGTTGCTAATCACATCGCAATAGCTGAAACTACAAAAACTTAAAATTATCCTGAGCTATTTGTAACAATAAGAAACGTCAAGCACATATACTACATTACATGCCTTTACGTTTGAGACCTATTCCTGATTTTAACTCTGTAACAGATTTTTTCAATTCAGTTTCTATAACGAACATATCAACAAAATTCTTTCTCTTTTCTTTCATCTCTTTGGCAAGTTTTACAGCCTGCTCTATCTTATGTTTATTAGTTGCGTCAGAATTTGCAGCAAATTCCGCTATTACATTAATATTTTTATTTGTAATCTCTGCAAAACCACCTGTAATAGTTATCTTTTTTATGCCGTCTAAAGATTCAAGTATTATCTCGCCATGTTTTAAGTTAGTTACAAGCCCTTCATGTCCAGGTAAGATCGTTATTATGCCGTTTGCTGTAGGAAAAGAAGCGGAACGTATTTCTCCTTTAAAAACAAGCCCTTGCGGCGATAAAATTTCTATTTCAAAATTATTCATATTTTCCCGGTTTCATTAATTTTGAGAAGTTTTTTTGCTTTTTCAACAGCCTCTTCAATTGAGCCTACCATATAGAGAGATTGCTCAGGCAAAGAGTCATGCTTTCCTTCAATAATTTCTTTGAAACCTCTTACAGTGTCTTCAATCTTAACGTATTTACCTTCAATGCCTGTAAAGCTTTCTGCAACGAACATAGGCTGAGTCAAGAACCTTTGAACTTTTCTTGCTCTTGAAACGACTATCTTGTCTTCATCAGAAAGTTCATCCATGCCAAGAATTGCTATCATGTCTTGCAAATCTTTATATTTTTGTAGAATCTTTTTAACCGACATTGCAACATTATAATGGTCATCGCCTATTACGTTGGGATCCAAAAGCCTTGAAGAAGACGTGAGCGAGTTAACAGCAGGATACAAACCTTGCTCCATGATTGCTCTGTCCAATGTTAATATTGCGTCTAAATGAGCGAAGATAGCCACAGGCGCTGGATCCGTATAGTCGTCAGCAGGAACGTAAACAGCCTGAACAGAAGTGACTGAGCCTTTATGTGTTGACGTAATTCGTTCCTGCAAATCACCCATATCTTTTGCCAAGTTAGGCTGATAGCCTACCGCAGACGGCATTCTCCCCAAGAGTGCAGAAACTTCGCTTCCTGCTTGTGCAAATCTGAATATATTATCTATAAAAAGCAAAACATCTTCACCTTTTTGATCTCTGAAATATTCAGACATTGTAAGAGCTGTGAGAGCCAATCTCATTCTATTACCAGGAGGTTCGTTCATCTGACCAAAAACCAGAACTGTTTTATCCATAACTTTAGATTCTTCCATTTCCATCCATAAATCTGTTCCTTCTCTGGTCCTCTCACCTACTCCAGCAAAAACAGAATGTCCATTGTGTACAGCAGCTATATTTCTTATAAGTTCTTTCACAATAACCGTTTTACCTACTCCTGCACCTCCGAAAATACCAATTTTTCCCCCTTTTGTGAAAGGAGAAATCAAATCTATAACTTTAATGCCTGTTTCAAGCATTTCAGTCGTAGTTTTTCGATCTACAAAAGCAGGCGCAGCTCTATGTATAGGGTTTCTAGCTACTGAAGCGTCAATTTCCCCTAAAGCGTCAACAGGTTCTCCCAAAACGTTAAATATTCTTCCAAGAGTTTTTTCTCCTACAGGAACGCTTATTGGTGCAAAAGTTCTTGTAGCCTTCATTCCTCTTTTCATTCCATCTGTGGATCCCATAGCTATGGTTCTTACTTCAGAATTGTCCATTTCAAACATGGTTTCAAGCGTTAGTTTGCTACCGTCGGGCATTTTCATGGTCAAAGCTTCATATATATCAGGTACATGCCATTCAAACTTAAAGTCTACAACAGCTCCTTGAACTCTTATCACAGTACCTTGATTTTCAAGCTCTTTTTCTTTCTTTTCCATTTTATATTCCCTGTTGTCCGTTAGCAAGATCTAATAACTCGTTAGTAATTTTTTCTTGTCTGGACCTGTTATAAATATTAGTTAAAGACGCAGAAATATCTTTAGCATTGTCTTTTGCGTTTTTCATAGCCGCCATTCTCGCCGCCTGCTCCGAAGCGTAAGCATTCATAATTGCACTGTAAAACTCAACTTCAAAATAAAAAGGAAGCAAATCTTTTAAAACCTCAAAAGGGCTTGGTTCAAATAGATAATCAGTGACAACTTCTTTAAATTTTCGATCAGGCTTTATGGGAAAAATCTCTTCAATTACAGGTTTCTGCACAAGCATATTTTTAAATTCTGTATATATTACGCTCACTTTTGTAACTTCCCCTGAAATATAGAACTTTTTTGCTATGTCTATCATAGGATAAATATCATTATAACTTGGAAATTTTGACCCCATCTCAAAAGAAGCAAGTATGTTATACCCGTGTCTTGTAACCTCGCTCGTTGCCTTTTTGCCTATAACTACGATATAATCGTCATTTAGTAAATATGCGCTTACAGTCTTGAGCAGATTTAGAACCAAGCCCCCGGCAAGACCTTTATCGGGAGAGATTATATATACAAGACGCTTGCCAACTCTCTCCTTCAAAAACTTTTCCATCTCTTTAGAATACAAATCTTGATCCGTAATAATTCTCTGTACTATGCTCTGGATTTTTCTAGAATATGGATTGTGCTTCTCTACGGAATATTGAGCTTTGCGTATTTTAGACGCAGAAATCATTTCCATGGCTTTGGCTATTTGAGCAATGCTGTTTGAAGTTTTTATTCTCTTTTTAAGATGTTGCAGATTCTGAGACATAGTTGTTTATACTCTTAAATTCATTAATTTCTTTTTCAAGCTCAGCTTTCAGCGCATCGTCTATTTTTGCGCTTGTTGATAGTTTTTTTACAGTCTCAGGGCATGTTTTCTTAACATAATCTATCATTTGGTGTTCAACTGTTACGACTTTGTCAACATCTATATTATCAAAAAGTCCTGACGTGACGGCAAAAATTGACAATATTTCAGAAATTTCATCGTAAGGTCTGTATTGAGGCTGCTTAAGAATTTCGGAAATTCTTTTCCCTCTCTCAAGCCGCTTCAGTGTGTCTTCATCTAAATCACTTCCAAACTGCGTGAAAGCCTGAAGCTCTCTAAACTGAGAAAGTTCAAGTCTTACCGGACCTGCAAGTTGTTTCATTGATTTAGTCTGAGCTGCGCCGCCAACACGAGACACAGAAAGTCCAACGTTAATAGACGGACGCATGCCTGCGTTAAATAAATCTGCTTCTAAATATACCTGCCCATCTGTTATAGAAACAACATTTGTAGGAATATACGCCGACAAGTCATTCCCTTGAGTTTCAATAATAGGCAAAGCTGTAATCGATCCTCCGCCTCTTTTATCTGACATTTTTGCAGATCTTTCAAGAAGCCTTGAATGCAAATAGAAAATATCGCCAGGATAAGCTTCGCGTCCTGCAGGTCTTTTTATTAACAATGAAATCTGCCTATATGCCCATGCATGCTTTGTCAAATCGTCATAAACAATTAAAACGTCTTCCCCTTTATCCATAAAATATTCACCGATTGCAGAAGC
Organism: Endomicrobium sp.; assembly: GCA_031283985.1. GTDB lineage: Bacteria > Elusimicrobiota > Endomicrobiia > Endomicrobiales > Endomicrobiaceae > Endomicrobiellum. The sequence continues at coordinate 12,980 of JAITAQ010000062.1, forward strand.
TGCAAGAGGAGCAATATATTGCATTGAAGCAGGATCGGAAGCTGTTGCAGCTACAATTATGGTGTAATCCATAGCTCCTTCTTCCTTTAACTTTGCAACTATTGAGGCTAAGTTAGACTGCTTTTGCCCAATTGAGCAATATATGCATATAACTCTTTTTAAATCCATATCAAGCTTTTTTTGATTTATTATAGTATCTACAGCTATAGCAGTTTTTCCTGTACCTCTATCTCCGATTATAAGTTCTCTTTGACCTCTTCCTATAGGCGTCATAGCGTCTATAGCTTTAATTCCTGTTTTTAAAGGCGTATCAACTGAACTTCTTTCAATAATTCCGGGCGCTATTTTTTCAACTGGATAATAAGATGGATTAACATGTTTAAGCTCGTTTCCGTCTATAGGTTCTCCAAGAGTGTTAACAACCCTTCCTATTAGTTTGTCCGAAACAGGAACATTCAAAACTTTCCCAGTTGACTTTACCTTCATTCCACATGAAACACGACCAGTATTTTTAATTAGAACAATTGAAACAAAATCTTCGTCCATGTTTGATACAAACCCTACAGAACCATCATCAAATTCTATTTCTTCATAGTATCCCGCATTAGAAAGCCCTGAAGCTTTCACAATTTCGTCACCGATACTTTCTACAACTCCAAAATTTACAAGCTCAGGATTTATTTGAGCAGAATACAGCTCTTTTGAAATCTTTTGTATTATTTCTTCCGGTTTCATTATAATCTCGCTTTTATGACATTTAAGATTCTTCTTGCTATCCCTGAAATGCTATAATCTAAAATGAAGTCACTATATTCAAAACGCACACCGCCGGCAACATCTGCATCATCTCGGTTAAAAGTAATCTTTTTACCGGGAAACATCGATTCTATTTTACTTTTATTAGCTACGCTAAGCTCTCCGGCAAAGGTTGCGAGAACATTCTTATCTTTTATCTCATTAGACAAAAGTCGCGCAAATGACTTAATCTCTTGCCTTGAAAAATTTGAATAAACCCAATTTAAATCTTTTTCCGATAACTCATCGTACTCAACTACTGATTTTGCAAGTTCTTTAATTTGTGATCTTTTCATCTATCATTTCCATAGCGCGAGACATTATTTTTTGTTTTTCTTCCTCAGTAAATAACTCTGATAAAACTTTAGATAAGATTTTGTTTGAAACATCAACAGACATTTTGCCTATTTGTTTATTCATGTTTTCAAATTCGGCAGAGGCTTTATTCTTTGCTTCTTCTATAATTTGTTGCGAACGAAACTTTGCTTCAGCTAATGTTTTTTCTTTTGTTTCGTCAGCAGACACCTTAACAGACGCCATTAGCTTATCTGCGCCAACTTTAGCTACGGCAAGAATCTTTTTCCGTTCAGCGTCTGCATTTTCCAAAGCAGCTTTTGCATTTTCAGCATCTTGCAAAGATTGTTCTATTCTACGCTTTCTCTCGTCAAGTATTCTCTTTAAAGGTTTAAATAAAAACTTTTTAAGAATAAACACTATAATAAGAAAATTTATTAGCTGAAACAAAAACAACTTAGTTTCAAAACCAAATTTTTGTATTATTTCCATTTTTATCTCTTTGAATTAGAATGCCAAAATAAGAGAATAAATAGCTATAGATTCGGCAAAAGCCATTGCTATAAGCATATTTACCATTATTTTTCCTGAAGCTTCCGGATTGCGACCTATAGCTTCTACTGCTTTTGCTCCAATCATGCCGATACCCAAAGCAGGTGCTAGTCCACCGATTGCAATAATAATTCCGCCTGTAAAAGTCATTTTCTGTCTCCTTATTAATGTGACTTATCCGTCATAATATGCATAAATGACATGGTGAGCATCGCAAATACAATAGCTTGAATAAGAGCAACCATGAGCTCAAACCCTATAAAAGGCAAAGGAAGTCCAAATGGACATAAACTATACATCGTTGACATAACCTTTTCCCCTGCAAAAATGTTTCCAAATAGACGGAAAGAAAATGATATAAACTTTGCCAGCTCATTTACAAACTCTAAAATGCCAACAAATAAAAATATTGAGAACATTTTAAAAGTTATAAATCTCGTAATGTATGATTTTATGCCCGTGTGCTTAACGCTAAGGTAATGGGTGGCTACAACTGATGTAACCGCCAGTGCCAAGGTTAAGTTTAAGTCGCTGGTAGCGGCTCTAAAAAGAGCAACTCCATGATGTCCTGAAGAAGACGTGTGAAATCTTATAGATTCAAATCCGGGAATTTGAGCAGCTAAATTTGAAATTACTATAAACAAGAAAAAAGATAATACCCAAGGATATATAAAAGAGGATCTTTCTCCAGCAAGACTTTCGGTGGTTTCTCTAAAATAATCTGAAACAGACTCAATAATATTTTGCATTTTACCAGGCTTAAGAGCAACTGATTTGCTGACTATTAGAACTAAAGTTATAAGAATTACATCGGTAATTAGTGTAGTAACTACTGTATTTGTTATAGGGAAACCTGCTATAGTAAAGAGTAGATCTGGACCGATCTGCATGCTATTTCCTCTTTCTCTGTATTATTTCTTTATTTGCGTTCAGCGCTTGAAATCCTCTGCTGCGTCCTTATCGTTGGGATTTATATGATAAATTTCAATCCATAGTTGTTTTGCTTTACCATTTTTATCTAACCCTCTGGAACGCATGTCATTATTCTTTTTAGCATTTATATTTTAAGAATTCAACTCCAAAGCTTTTAAATACAACTAAGATCAGAAAATAAATAGTCTCTTCTATAGCACCAGTTCCATTTGTAATTACAATACCATTAATTATTCTTCCGCTTTGAAAGTTCGTTGACTCTTTTAGGAAGCCGAAACCAAATATCAAGAAAAGTTGCTTTATAACCCACATCTTTCGTGGAAGATTCAGCCGTGCCAGCTATAGCGCCACCGACTCCTAAAACAGCAACATTTCCCTTTGCAAAAGAAAATTCGCAAATAATAAATAGATATAAAACAAACAAAAATGCCCCAATCAAAAAAGTTTTCATAATTATCCTCTGTTGTTAATTGTAAAATGCAACGATATGATATTTTCAGCGCTTACTTTATATAATTACTAAATTTAATTATTTTATAGTTTTTTATGCTGGAGCGCGTATTTAATGTGAAAATATATAATTTGGAAATACTTTAAAAGGACTTTTTTTAAGTTAAGCATTGTATAAAATGTTGGCAAAAACTTTGATATAATACCGATATGTTTATTGGATCTTTCAAAATAAAAAAGGGAGACATATCAATGAATGCTGTAATCAAAACTTTTATACGAAAATGCATCTCTTAGAGCAGCTAATTTTGTGGAATTAGCAGAAGAGACAAAAGAATTTTTATTGACTCAAAAAAAACAGAAAAAGCTGTAAAAAGAAAATTCTATAGATAGACTAATTTTCCACAGAGTAATCACGTAATTTATTATTCAAGTAGGGTACCATACTGGAACTAGTGTCTGCGGACAAGGATATAAATTTAAAGATGAACATAAACACTTCTTTGAAGTTTTATAAGCAGGGAATTTTGGCTATGGCTAAGTTTGGGTATAATACAAATGGATCTTAATTTTTTATAACTGAAGTTTCTACACCTTGTCTTAACGGAAACCATACAATCCTTTGGCGAAGTTAGAGAAGGTTTAGATGTAATAAAAAAGATAGCACGAGATGAAGTTGATTTTTCCGATATTACATGTAAAGTCTGTCATAATTGAAAACATTAAAATTGAAAGATAAGGATTTAAAATGAAAAGAGTTGTTTTTATAACTGCTCCTAAAGTATTCAGAGACGAAGAATATTTCAAACCTAAGGAAATCCTAGAAAAAGCAGGCGTAGAAGTAATTACAGCGAGTATAAAAATAGGAAAACTTACGGGACGATTTGGTTACAAAACCATAAGTACAGTCTTAATTTCTGATATTAATCCTTCTGATTTTGATGCCATAATTTACGTCGGAGGCTATGGAGCAAGTGTGTTTTTTGAAAACAAATGCACCTTGCAGCTTGCAAACGAATTTTTCAACCAAAATAAACCTCTTGCCTCAATATGTATTGCGGGAGTTATTTTGGCAAATTCAGGTGTTTTGAAAGGCAGAAAAGCTACTGTTTACATTGATGGGAAAGAAGCTTTGATAAGAAGCGGCGCTGATTATACAGGCAATTCTTTAGAAGTTGACGGAAATATAATCACTGCAAACGGACCCGATGCCGCAGAAGAATTTGGCAAAGCCATCGTAAAGGCTTTGCAATAGTCTAATCGCAATGACATGTACTGATTACTGCAGCTTTCATACTGCACTTAAATGTAAGATTAAAAAAAGAGAACAGAACCTTATAATGATCCCATCCTCTTTTTTAAATTTTATGCATGAAAAGATAAGGATTAAATCAAATTTTTATTTTCTTCAAAAATATTTTCTCTTGATTAAACAATATTATACACCCAAACACTGAAAATAAAATAAATGCTGTTGTTATGCTAAAAGGCGCTCCCCACCCATATTCTTTTACTGTGTACGCCGTTAATATCCCTGACAGCGATACACCTATATAATGGCAAAGTCCGACAAATCCCAAAGCACTTCCCTGAAATTGTTTTGTTACAAAGTTTGTACTCGCCAAACTTCCTAGTATCTGCGGGATGTCCGTAAAAAACCCTAACAGCAACATTACAAATACTAACCATGCTGTTGACAACGTCGTACACGCAAAATATAAAAATGCCAATAGCATTATTACTATTACTGCGCTTATTGATATTACTGGTAGTATTCTTCCCTTAAATATTCCGTCTATTATGTATCCGCTTGCTATCCCTCCAAAACACCCTAACAACGGTAAGAATGCTAACAATCCTGTAGATTTGGTTATGCTAAATCCTTGATCAGTAAAAAATATTATTAGCCAGTTCAATATAAAGAAATATCCATAATATATCCCCATTGACGTTATTGCCAATATAAGCAAGTTTTTGTTGGTAAAAACATATTTGCCTATTTCTCTAAATGTTGGTTGTACACTTTCTTGCTTTCTCTCTTGCACAAAGTTGTCAGGTCTTTGTTTATAGAATAATCCTATAAACACAAACATCAACCCTGTTATGGTTGCTGGCACAACAAATGCTCCTTGCCAATATGCATGCGCTAGACACCATGTCGCTATAAACCCTGCTGCTGATGTCCCGAGTCTGTGCGACGAACTCCAATATACGTATGCCTTATTCTTTTTGTCTGCTCCAAACCAGTTTAGTAGCGTCTTTACGCATGACGTGTACGCCATCCCTTGCACAAATTGGTTTATTATCCAAATTACTGTTATTGCAGTCGCAGATTTTAACGATGGGACTATAAAGTTTATTATTGACGTCATTCCTAACCCAAAAAGCAGTATCTTCTTTAAATCAAATTTGTCAGCTAATGCCCCACTCACTCCTTTTGACACCCCATACACTATTGCTCCGTAACTTACCAACAGCCCCCACTTCGTTATATCTAACATCCCCATGTTTATTAACGTCTTGCTTATGTACGGCATGTTCGTTCTGCACAGATAAAAACTAAAGTATGCAAAAAACGCTAAAAAAAACATTATTATCTTGCTGCTTCTTATCTCTCTTAACATATCTCCTCCTTTTCTAACTATGTGATATTCTTAGTCCTTTTCAGCTTGGCTTCAGAAATTTGCTTTTTTATGAATTACTTTATTGTTTGCGTTTTCAATAATTAACTTCAGCTAATATGATAGATAGTTTAATTTTTATGTAGCCTTTTAGCACCTAATGGGTGATAGAATTATTACCTTTTTTGTCCTTTTTCAGCTAAATATATACTTATCGTCGGATAAAAACGCAGCTTTCAGCGAGATTTTGAATTTATTCTAATAAGCGGGCGATGGGGCTTGAACCCACGACCTTCTCGTTGGCAACGAGACGTTCTACCGCTGAACTACACCCGCAAAATGCTAAAGGCGAGACTTGTATTATATAACATTATAAGCAATAACATTGTCAACTTTTTTTACTATTTTTGGACTGTTCTTTTTTAAGCTTTAACAAATATTTTTTTAACATGTCAGTCATTGGAATAATTCTAAATTTACGACTTTTGGTGTGAAACGTCACGCTTGGACTGTATTCTTATTTTACTATTTGTAAAATCCATATCCACCCATTTTATATTTAAAATTTCCGATATTCTCGCCACAATAGAGAATCGACTGATTTCTTCATAAGCTCAATAGCGGCGCTTCTACAACCTTTGTAATTCTATCTTTATTTTCTATGGAGTAATTATTATAAGATATTTTTCACAATTTATAGAAAAGATTTAAAATTATCAAATTTTACAACGATATAAAAAACAGCTTGGTGCTGAGGGCGGGATTTGAACCCGCATCCGGTTAAGGACACGCCCCTCAAACGTGCGCGTATACCAGTTCCGCCACCCCAGCAGCATTCATTACTTACCTACAGTCTTCGCCGGAGCGCTTACAGGGATATTTGAAAATTGATTTACGATAGACATCATACTCATATTTGTGGAAAGTTTTGTAAGCATCAAAGATGTAAACAAAAATATACAAGCCATAACTATCGTCAATTTCTTTATAAAACCCATACCAGAAGGTGCATTAAAAATTTGATTGGAACCGCCACCGCCACCAAAAATACCGCTCATTCCTCCACTTTTTCCTACCTGTAGAAGAACTACAAAAATTAATCCTATACATACTGAATAATGAACAAACCTAAAAGCAAAGAATAAAATATTCATAATATCGCCATTTTATAACAAAAAACTGACTTGTGTCAAATTAGCTTTACGTACTATTGGCATTCCTGTAAGTTTTCTATTAGGAAAACATTCAGAGCGACAACATAACATTATTTTTTATCCGGAAGAATGGCTATCCCAGGAAGATCTTTACCTTCTAAGAATTCCAAAGACGCTCCACCGCCTGTAGAAATGTGGCTTATTCTCTTATCTACTCCCACTTTTTTCACAGCAGAAACAGAATCGCCACCACCGACAACAGATATAGCTCCTTCATCTGTAGCATCAGCAACCATTTTCGCAATTTCAACAGTTCCTTTTGAAAATTCATCTATTTCAAAAATTCCCAAAGGTCCGTTCCAAACTATTGTTTTCACCGATTTAACGACTTCAGCAAATTTTTCTATTGATTTGATTCCAATATCTACACCCATAAAACCGTTGCATATAGCTTCGTCAATAGTAGTTTCTACAACAGCATCTGAAGGCATGCTCTTACTTACAAAATCAACTTTATTTGTAATAACATGGTCAACAGGAAGCAGAAAATTAACTTTTCTTTCTTTGGCTGTTTTAAGAAGATCCAGAGCTAAATCAAGTTTGCCATCTTCAACTAAAGACACCCCTGTACTTACACCTTGAGCTTTTAAGAATGTATAAGCCATAGCTCCGCCAATGATAATCGAATCCACCTTGTCTAAGAGATTTTCTATAACGTTTATCTTGTCGGACACTTTCGCTCCACCAAGAATCGCCAAGAAAGGTCTTACGGGATTCTCAAGAGCTTCTCCCAAAAACTTTAACTCCTTTTCTACAAGGAATCCTACAGCAGCATCTTTAATATATTTAACAATACCTGCCGTTGAAGCATGTGATCTGTGGACTGTTCCGAACGCATCTTGAACAAAAACTTCACACAAGGAAGCAAGCTCTTTGGCAAAAGCATTCATGGAAGGTTTGTCTTTTTCGCCAGCAGCATTTTTACCTTCTTCTTCAGGATGAAATCTTAAGTTTTCAAGTAAGAGAATTTGTCCTGGCTTTAAATCTTTTGCAGCTTTTTTAGACTCATCGCTTACACAGTCTCCACCGACAAATTTAACAGGCTTACCCAAGACTTCGCCTAAACGATCGGCTACGGGCTTCAAACTCATTTCAGGGATAACTTTGCCTTTTGGTCTACCTAAATGCGACATAAGAATTATTGCTGCATTTTTTTTCAATAAATATTCTATTGTAGGAAGAGTCGACATGATTCTTTTATCGTTTATTATTTTAAGATTTGCATCAACAGGTACATTATAATCTACTCTAACTAAAACCTTCTTCCTTTTTACATCAATATCAGCAAGTGTCTTTTTCATTTAAGTCTCCCGTTTTTGACCAAAGACCGCGCATCACAAATCTAATGCGCAAGCACAGCCTTATTGTTATTTATAGGCTTCGTTTATAGCAATATTAGTTACGCAGATAATAATAGCGCAGTCATTATTATTAATTTATATGAAACAAATTAGCCATTTACTTTCTTCATATAGTCAATAAGTTCCAAAACTTTATTTGAATATCCCCATTCATTATCATACCAAGCAACAACTTTAACGAATTTGTGAGTCAAAGCTATTCCAGCTTTTGCATCAAATATTGACGTACGAGCGTCACCTAAGAAATCTGAAGAAACTACTTCATCTTCAGTATATCCCAAGATACCTTTAAGTTCATTTTCTGAAGCAGACTTCATTGCTGATTTTATTTCTTCGTATGTGGCAGATTTTTCTAAATTTACGGTCAAATCTATTACAGAAACGTCAAGCGTAGGTATACGAAACGACATACCTGTCAATTTGCCATTCAATTGAGGAATTACTTTTCCTACTGCCTTTGCTGCGCCTGTTGAAGAAGGAATGATGTTTCCTGAAGCTGCTCTTCCACCTCTCCAATCTTTTGCAGAAGGTCCATCTACAGTTTTTTGTGTAGCAGTTGTAGCATGTACGGTAGTCATTAAGCCATCTACAATGCCGAATTTATCATTCAGAACTTTTGCTACTGGAGCCAAGCAATTTGTCGTACAAGAAGCGTTAGATACAAACTGAGTTTCTTTCTTATAAGAGTCTAAGTTTACTCCACAAACAAACATCGGAGTATCATCTTTTGAAGGGGCAGACATTACTACGTATTTTGCACCAGCATCAATGTGAGACTGGGCTTGATTTTTTGAGAGAAACAAACCTGTTGACTCTACAATATATTCAGCTCCGATTTCTCCCCACTTCAAATCTGCAGGATTTTTTTCTGCTGTTACGCGAATTTTTTTTCCATTTACAACCAAATTTCTGTCTTCTACTTCAACAGTTCCTTTAAACTGTCCGTGAACAGTATCATACTTTAACATGTAAGCCATATAGTCAACGCTGATTAAGTCGTTGATAGCTACAACTTCAATGTCACTTCTGTTTTGAGCTGCGCGGAA
>JAITAQ010000030.1 GCA_031283985.1 Endomicrobium sp.
TCCATTTCTGAAAGAATTTCAATCAAAGGCATTTCCATATTAAAGAAAAGATTAGCAAGATTCTTTTCTTTTATTTGAGTTTCAAATATTTTGTAAAGAGCAAACTCTGCAGCCGAAAAAGAGTTTGCATATTTAGCAACATGGTCAATCGGCAAATCAGCGAAAGAAAAATTTTTTATGACCTTTCCGTTAAAGTTTACTCCATCTAGTTCAAAATTTAGATATTCCTTTGATAAATTTTCAATTTTGTGGGATTTTGCTGGATCCAAACAATAAGACGCAAGCATAGTGTCAAAATAAATATTATTTAGAACAATATGCAACATTTTATATATATTTCTTTCCTGCTTTAAATCATATCCGACTTTTTTTATTGTATTAGAAGTAAAAACATGAGAAAATACTTTTATAAATTCATCTAACGATATCTGTATAAAAGTTAAATCGTTATGCCCAATCGGGAAATAAAAAGATTTTTTATTGACGCACATAGATAGACCGACAATTTTAGCTTTCAAAGAATCTGCGTCGGACACTATTGTCTTTAAAGAAAACTCACCCGCATCTTTTATGATACCCCTAACTTCTAAAGCTCTTGCTGTGGAATTTACTATCTCAAATTTCAAATCATCTTGCGAAAAATCATTAAAGTTAAGTTTTTTGTTTTCAAGGATTCTATTTGTTTTATATTCAATTTTCTGAGAATCTTTACTTTTGCCGGAATATTTGTCAACAAGGCTTTTAAATTCATACTTTTCAAAAAAAGAAACTGCTTTGTCAATATCTAAATCTTTGCTTTCAAAATCATTTAATTTGTAATCTAAAGAAACGTTAAAATTAAGCTCTATCAACTTTTTGCTAAGCTCAACATTATCTTTTCCCTGTTGCAGTAGTTTTCCAGCCTTACCTTTTATTGAGTCTGCATTTTGTAATATATTTTTAAGGCTTCCGTATTCTTTTAGAAGCTTTACGGCTGTTTTATTGCCTATCCCTTTTATACCGGGTACATTATCGGTCGCATCGCCAGTCAAAGCAAAAATATCAAGCAGTTGATTTGGCTTAACGCCGTACTTTTCCTCAACTTTTTTTGTATCGTACATTATGTCTTTGGAGTCATTCCAAACTAAAACATTTTCATCTTCAGTCAATTGCAATATGTCTTTGTCACCTGTTACAATTACAGTTTGAACCAAGTTTTTTTTATTATACTTTACTATTGTTGCTATTAAATCATCCGCTTCATAGCCTTGAATTTCCACTCTAGAAATATTCAATGCATCAACAGCTTCCCTTGCCAAAGGCATCTGGCTGATGAGAGCTTCATCCAAAGGTTTTCTGTTAGCTTTGTATTCTTTAAATATTTCATGTCTAAAATTTTTTGAAGGATAATCAAAACAAACTGCAACATAGTCAGGAGTGAAAATGTTCCTGATTTTAAGCAACAATCTTATAAAGCCATAAACAGCATTAACTTGTTGATTATTTGATGTAGATAATGGAGGCAAAGCGTGATATGCTCTGTGAATGTACGTGTTGCCGTCTAAAATAAAAAATTTTTTCATAGATTGTCTATGTAATGTCCGACGCTAACCGCCGATTGAGCACCATCTGAAACCGCTGTAACAACTTGTCTAAGATGTTTTTGTCTTATATCCCCACAGGCAAAAATTCCGTCAGCGGATGCACACATGTCTTCATCAGTTATAATGTATCCATGCTCATCAAAAGCTACTCCAGTAACAAACAGTCTGTTTGGAACAAGACCTATAAACACAAAAATCCCGTCAACTTTCAAATATTTGTCCTGATTTGTTTCTAAATCTGTTACAGCTATTTTTTCTATGCGATCTCCACCAATAATTTCTTTTGGAACCGTATTATACATAACAGATATATTCGGACAAGATAGCATTCTTTCCTGCAAAATCTTTGTCGCTCTTAGCTCGTTTCGTCTATGTAAAATAGTAACTTTCTTTGCGAACTTCGCTAAATATATAGACTCTTGTATTGCAGAGTCTCCTCCGCCTACAACCAAAACTTCTTTATCTCTGTAAAAAGGAGCGTCGCAGGTTGCACAAAAAGACAAGCCTCTGCCCATAAACTTAGCTTCACCAGGAATATTCATTTCTTTTATACGGGTTCCTGCGGCTATAATAACAGTTTTTGACTCGTAAACAGAATTTACAGTTACAACTTTTTTTATGAAGCCATTTTTAATTTCCTTAACTTCGTCATAAACTATTTCCGTACCAAAATCTCTTGCTTGAGTTTCAAGTTTAACAGCCAAATCAAAACCATTGACACCTCCGTTAAATCCTGGATAATTTTCAAGCAAGTCAGTTACAATCATTTGACCACCACAACCATTCTTTTCTATAAGCAATGTCTTAAGTCTGGACCTTGACGAATAAATCGCAGCAGACAATCCTGATGGACCTCCACCAACTATTATAACGTCATATATCATATTTTTTCCTTTTTAATTCCTAAAGAGCGGAATCTATAAGTTTCTCTAAGTCATCTTTAGCTCTAAATCCCACTATTTTGTTCAAAACTTCGCCATTTTTAAATAGTATTAGGCACGGAATTGACGTTATTTGAAATTTTGTTGTCAAGGACATATTTTCATCAGTATTTACTTTGAACACTTTAGCTTTCCCACTGTATTCAGCAGCAATCTCTTCAATAATAGGAGAAAGCATCTTGCAAGGACCGCACCAAGTCGCCCAAAAATCAACAAGTACAGGTTTATCTGAGGATAATACTTCTTTTTCAAAATTAATCTCGTTTATTTCAATTGCCATATAAATCCCCTTATTGCAAAATTAAAATTTATCACCTATTGCCAAAAAGACAAGCTTATTAATCAAGGAGCGTAACTTATTGCAAAATTAAAATTTATCACCTATTGCCAACTGTCCGCCTTGAATAAATGACCAAGCAGACATTACAGGCTTGCTTTCAGGCTGTATTTTTGAAACTAAAATTTTACCTTTCAAACACGCAACAACAAATCCCTTGCCTTTTTCTATGGATGAAATTACTCCAAAATCTTTGTTTTTAGAATCAGCGTCAAATATTTCAATGTCTATAAATTTAATTCTTTTGCCTTTAAGCATTCCTTTAGATACCACCGAATATATGCCAGGCCAAAGATACAATCCTCTAAACTGATTATATATATCGCCCGCTTTTTTGCTCCAGCCTAAATGCCCTTTTTCTTTTTTAAAAGGTGGAGAAAAAGTCGGTTCACCAACTTGGGGCTTGCCCACTTTTTTGCCTGAACGAAATAGTCCTAAAGTTTCATTCATAGCTTCTATTCCCAAAGGAATAAGTTTATTAAATAAAGTTTCAGAGTTATCTTTTTTTTCTATAAAAAGTTTCTTTTGAATAAGAATATCTCCTGCATCAAGCTCTTTTTCAACATAAAAAGACGTTACTCCTGTTTCAGTCTCTCCGTTAAGCAGTGCATATTGTACTGGCGCTGCACCTCTGTACTTTGGAAGAAGAGAAAAATGAATATTAAAAGTTTTATATTTCGGCAGATTAAAAACTCCTCCATGAATAATCTTGCCATAAGCGACAGCTATGCCAACATCAGCGTTAAAATTTCTTAACTCTTCAATAACTTCAGGCACAAAATTTTCAGTCTGAATAAATTTTATATTATTTTCCAGAGAATAAGTTTTTACTGCAGGATAAATAAGTTTTTGCCTTCTTAAAGCAGGCTTGTCAATCATAGTTACAACAAAAATTTCATTGGCATCAGTATGCAATGCTTCAAGATAAACCTTAGAAATTTGAGCTGTGCCAAAAAACAAAATTTTCACCAATCGCCTTTCTTTTTTCTTATTTTTATTTCTTTTTCTATATTTTTTCTTTTCCAGTCTGGAAGATAATCTATAAAAATTTTTGCATCCAAATGGTCTATTTCGTGTTGAATTGCTCTTGCAAGAAGACCTTCAGCTTCAATCGTTTTATTTTTACCTTCTAAATCCGTATATTCTGACACAATATTAAAAAAACGTTTCACCTTGACAAAAATCTCTGGGAGCGACAAACATCCTTCTTGCTCTAATATTTTATTGCTACCAGAAACTATTTTTGGATTTATCATAACCAGCGGCAATTTTTTATCAGGATCAACGGCAATAACACATACCCCTAAAGAAACTCCCACTTGAGGAGCAGCCAAGCCCAAACCGCACGACGAATACATTGTTTCAAGCATATCTTCAGTAAGACGTTTTATATCTTTACTAATTTTTTGAACCAAATCTGACTTCTTTCTCAAAACAGAATCACCGTACTTTTTTATCTCTAGCTTTGCCATAGTACATTAATTTTATCATTTTATCAGAAAGGGTTTCAATTCTTGCAAAGCAAGACTTATATTTTGTCTAGTTCCCGTGGTTTAGTTTTGGTTCCGCTCCCAAAAGAAAGTGACAAGATATTTTTGATTAACGATTGTAAGATTTACTGATTTTTGAGCAAAAACTAAGTGAGTTATAAACCAATAATTAACACTTTTTTTGTGTCAGAATTTGAGAAAGCGTATTTGTAATCTCAGCTATAAACTTCATAAACAATACCTTATTTCATGTAATTTTTCAATACTTAGTATTCCGTCTTTACGATATGAAATCACAATTTTTGAATTTTGATATTTTTCAATTAATTTTACAAATTCCACTGTGATATTATCTTTATCTGTCCAAGTACATTTACCATCTCGTTTAAGAGGAATATGTTTATAATTTCTATCTATTTTTTTTGCTCCAATTTGAATAGTCGGCTATACCTTCGAGAAAATGATAAAAGTCTAAATAATCCGTACCGACACCTTTACTTGATATGTATGTGGTGTCAAAATAAACCATATCTACATTTTCAATATCTAACTTTATCTAACTTTTGAGCATCGTTATTACTAAAAAGTCCGACACCATTCTTTAATTTCTTAATATCGCGGCTATTAACCCAATATTTTTTGTATTGCCAGAACTATTTCTCTTGAACGAGAAAATCAAAATCTGAAACAACAGATATAATGTCTCGTAGATCATCTATAATATAGATTTTTTCTTCGTCAATTTTATCATGGTGATGTCTATAAATAACACCTAAAGCAAAATGCACTTCATAATCGTTATATGGATTTGTAATATTTTAGCGCTGATATGGTTTCTAAAATACCCAGTAAAAGCACCAGTCAAGTGTAAAACCATTTACCCTATCATAACTTGTTCTAAGTACAGATATTTTTGTAAATATCTATAAAACCTTTGACAACCCAATCTTTGTCTCTATCTTGAAGACATTTGATATTATCAAATAGTATCTTTTCTAATTTTTTCACAAAAAATTGTTGCTTTCATACATTTAATACTATATTATAGCACAAAATCAGAAATTTGATATAATTATATAAATGTTATGAGTGTTGAAATCTGTTTAATACCAGAACAGAAGCAATGCAAGACACGCATAAAAATTTATTAGTTTCTATTTTGTGGTGTAATTATGAAGATGCCTGAATTAAAGTTAAATCTTACTAACATATTTGCTGAAAAGAGCAAAGAGTTTTCTATTTCCAAGCAAATAAATTTTGTTTTTGGCAAAAACGGCACGGGTAAAACTGCTATTGCAGATGAAATTAAAAAACAATTTTTAGCCAAATATGATGTTAGAGTCTTCAAAGATTTTGACGGAGTTGTTGAGAATTTCAAATTAAATGCCATTGCTTTGGGAACTGTAAACGCTGAAATACATGTAAAAATTGAACCGCTTGATAAAGAAATAGTCGAAATACAAAAAGAAATAGAAAAGACAGGTGAAAATTACACGCAACAAAATGAAAATTACACGCAACAAAAGAATAAAATTTCTGACTTTTACACAAAATCTGCCAAAAAGATTAAAAACCAAACAAATCCGCAATTTGCTATAACATCTTATGATAAAAGTGACTTCGAAAAAGAGACACGAGAGGCAAGACTTCTTGACGAAGATGAAATCAAAAAGCATAAAGAAACAATCAAATCTGAAAAGAAAGAAGTTATTAATAAAATAATCTTTCCAGATTTTGATTTACCTGAACAACTAAAATCAACAAACGAAGTTTTACAATCAAGCGTACCGCAACAACAAATTATTGATGAATTGAAAGACAATAAAGACAAACTAGAATTCGCCAGAGACGGCATGAACATCCATAAAAATGGCGAAAAGTGCGCATTTTGCGGTAATGAGATAAGTGAAGAAAGGTGGCGACTTCTTGGCAGTTGTTTCAACGACGAAGTAAAGAAATTAGACGAGCGCATAAAACAATTTGTTAACAAAATTGATACTGAACTTAACTTGCTGAGTGATGTCAAAGAGATTAGCAAAAACGATTTTTTTGAAAAATTTGACAATCAAATAAAAAATCTTAATTTAAAGATTAAAAACAAAAAAATGGAGATAAAAGAACTTTTGGAATATTTAAAAACTAAGTTAGAAAATAAAAAGAAAGAGCCTTTTACTAAATCTAAAGAATTAGATATTGCTATTCCAAAAAATTTTATCAACATAAAAACTATATGCGACAGCATCATAGAAGAAAACAACAATTTTGGACAAAATCTAAATCAAGAGCAAGAGAAAGCAAAAAACGCTTTGCGTCATAATAAAATTAAAGAAATGTCAAACGATTTTAATTTGGAAAAGCAAAATAAAATTTTGGAAGATCTCAGACGGCAAAACGAAGAATGTAAAAAATCGTTAAACAATAAAAAGCAAATTTTGCAAGAAAAAAAAGACGAAAGGAATAAGTTAATTTCTCAGACAAAAAGCGAAAGTAAAATTGCTGATAAGATAAATAATTTGTTGAGAAATATGTCGGTTACTTCTTTTTCTCTCGTATTAGTACCCGATAACGAAGAAAATCAAAAAGGACAATATCAAATTAAAAGTCATAATGGCAGTATTAGAGAAATCACAAAGTTAAGTAAGGGAGAGAAAAACATTATTGCTTTTCTATACTTCCTTTTTGCACTTGAAGAAGTTAGTGATGACAACAGCAAGCCAAAAATTGTCGTTCTTGACGATCCGATGACAAGCAATGACGACACAATGCAATACTTAATGATTGCTGAAATCCAAAAGTTTTACAGCAAAAAACTTAAAACAGAAGATTTTTTTATATTATTAACTCATAATTGCCACTTTTGCTTAAATGTTCGCAAACAAAAAGAAGATTTTTATAAAAATTATGGAAATTTTCATTTATTTTCTGACAGAAAACTGACAGAAATCAGAATTATTGAAAATGGTAGTGACGATTTCAAGACAAACTATGAAATGCTCTGGAAAGAATTATTGTTCCTATATGAAAAAGACAAACCAGATTTAATGCTAAACAGTTGTAGAAGAATTTTAGAAACTTACATTAAGTTTAATGCTTTTAAGAACGATACTTTTTACGGCAATAATACTAATGCTAAGAAACTTTTTGATGTTAACAGCCACGCTATTGATGATTTGGAAGCCGAACAGAACGGCAAAAAAAGAAATGAAATTAAAAGTATTTTGAAAGAATTATTTAAGAGCAATAAAGGAAGCGATCACTTTGATAAATACTGGAAAACAGAATAAACAACCTTGATAGATAGTCATTTCCATTTTTGTAACCCTAAATAACCCGACTAAAAACAGGTGAAACACACATGATTAAGTTATCTAAATCATAGTATGATAATGCCTTCTTTCTTTAATGACGATATAAAATTGTTTATTATCTTAATTAGCTCTTGAAGTTCTCGGCTTTTTTCAGCATTAAAATGCTTATTTTTTAAAAACTTTTTATTCATAAGCTCAAATAGAATATTTAATGTTTGGTGAAAAAAGCAAATAATTTTTTGTAGTCGAGACAATCTTCATAAAGTGTCAGGTATGTATTATTTATATCAATAGGAACTTTTTTGGTAATTACATTAGACTCAAAATCATTGATTATCAGATATACTTTATTGTTTTTGCTATTTTGGGATATTTTAATCTCCGACATATCAACTATTTACCCTCTTTTAGTGGTGGGCAGTGCAGGACTTGAACCTGCGACCTCTTCCTTGTAAGGGAAATGCTCTTCCAGCTGAGCTAACTGCCCGACGTAAATATCTAAGAGAATTTTATTTGAAATATCATATTTTAGTCGCTATGTCAAATTCAACGTTTTAGCTTATCGCCGTAGATAAAATTGCTTATGAATTACTTTGCAATCAGCATTATTAAACTTTCTACTACCTCTTAAGTCAAAACATGAATAAAGCTGTGACTAGTATTCTAACTACGGCTTTGTTAAATTAAAATTACAAAGTATATATTATTTTTCAAAAATAAATTCAAAATTGCCAATTCGGACAGTATCTCCCTGTTTTGCACCCATATTTTTAAGCTCTATTTCTAACCCAATTTTTTTGAGGATATTTTGATAACGTCTTAAAGCTTCGTCCTCGCTAAATTTTGTCATTTCTGTAAGAATTTCAACTTTTGCTCCTGTAACTACAAATGCACCATCTTCATCAACATGGATCTTAAACTCAGGTTCGTAAATATATTTCTTCACAGGAACTGTTTCTATTTCTTCTTCAGAATTGAAAACGAGAGGTTTTTCAATCATTTTTACCATTTCTTTAACTAAAATCTGCACACCTTCACCTGTCGCTGCAGAAATTTCAAATAATTTTTTGCTCTTTATATGTTTCTTAAACTTTTTAATATTTGCGATGGCTTCAGGTAAATCAACTTTATTTAAAACTATTATGACATGCTTTTTTGCAAGATATTTAGAATATTGTTTTAATTCATTATTGATTATTTTATAGTTTTCATAAGGATTTTTTCCGTCAAAACCACTTACGTCTATTATATGCAATAAAACTTTTGTGCGTCTTATATGTCTCAAGAACTCAAAGCCAAGACCTCTCCCCTCATGAGCGCCTTCAATAAGACCCGGAATATCCGCGGCAACAAATGTCTTCCCATTATAATCCACAACTCCAAGGTTTGGAGCTAACGTAGTAAAAGGGTAGTCTGCTATTTTGGGTCTGGCTGCAGAAATTTGCGACAATAATGTGGATTTCCCTGCGTTTGGAAGACCAACAACACCGACATCAGCTATCAAACGAAGTTCAAGATTAATTTCAGAACATTCTCCATGTTCGCCTTTTTCGGCAATTCTTGGAGCAGTGTGTTTAGCTGTCTTAAAAGAAGCATTCCCTCTGCCTCCTCTACCGCCTTTTACAATTAAAACCTTTTCGCCGGTATTTTTTATATCAGCAAAAAACTCGCCGTTTTTAATAATTAAAGTTCCTAAAGGAACTTTAATTATTAAATCATCGCCATATTTGCCGAACTTATCACTTGGCAATCCTTTATGCCCGTCTTCAGCTTTAAATTTAGGTCTGTAATGTAAATCTAAAAGAGTGGTTTTATGAAGATCTCCTTCAAAATAAATATCACCGCCCTTACCGCCGTTCCCCCCATTGGGACCACCGTAAGGTACGTACTTCTCTCTTCTAAAAGAAATACAGCCGTCGCCACCGCGACCAGCTGTAAGAAAAATATTAACTTTGTCTATAAACATTTAGGCAATAACCCCTAAATTTTTACTGTTCCACATTTACATAGCATCTGTCGCCTGATTTTCTAACAAACTTAACAATTCCTGCAACTTTAGCAAAAATAGTGTTATCTTTTCCCATACCTACATTTACCCCGGGATGATACTTGGTCCCTCTCTGTCGTACTATTATAGCTCCAGCTTGAGCTTTTTGATCTCCGTATATCTTTACGCCTAACCTTTGACCATGCGAATCACGACCATTGGCGGACGATCCTTGCGCTTTTATATGTGCCATCTTACTGCCTCCTAAAAATTTACTTAAGCGTCAATCTTTGTAACTTTGATTTCAGTTACATACTGACGATGCCCCTGAAGCTTTTTATAACCTTTTTTTGGCTTCCTTTTAAATACCAACACTTTAGGTGCTCTCTTTTGAGCTACTACGGTAGCCACGACTTTAGCGCCTTCAACTATAGGTTTTCCAACCGTTGCTTTATCGCCATCAGCAAACAAAAGAACTTGGTCAAGAATTACTTCCTGACCTACTTCAGCTTCATTAAGCTTCTCTACTACTAAACTTAATCCTTCTTCTACTTTGTACTGCTTTCCACCTGTTTTAATTATTGCATACATTTTGACTTACTCCTTTCCAGAGTGTATAATATACAACAATTTATAAAAACTTGTCAAACATGTATCTTTATCTTTTTAAAGGAGCATTTCGTGAACATTTCAAAAAGAGTGCAATC
>JAITAQ010000044.1 GCA_031283985.1 Endomicrobium sp.
AACAATAGATATACAAAAAGAGTTTTCAAAAAAACAAAAAGATTTTGGGTGTTTATTACAGAAACAAAAGATCTCTGGTATATTTTCAAGCCCACCTTATGTAGGCTTAATAGACTATCACGAGCAGCATGCCTATGCTTACGATTTATTTGGGTTTGAAAGAAAAGACGAACTTGAAATCGGTCCATTATTTAGGGGACAAACAAAAGCTGCCCAGAAAAGCTATGTTGAGGGGATTTCTGCCGTTTTAAATAATTGCAAAAAATACTTAAAAGGTGATTGCAATGTATTTTTGGTAGCAAACGATAAATATAATTTATATCCGCAAATAGCAGAAAAGTCAGGTATGAAAATAGTTAACCAGTTCAGACGCCCCGTGCTAAATAGGATGGAAAAAGACAAATGTGCATACTCGGAAATTATTTTTCATTTGAAAAATCAATGATAAATAAAAAGTAAAGAAGGAGTGTGGTTTATTTCTTATGTCTCTAACCAATGGGCAAAAATCCAATATTCAACAAGTTGTAATCAATAGCTTACGGAGCAAATTTACAAATTATAAGCCCGAGTCTGCGTGTATGCCGTTTCATACTCGTCTTCTTGGCAAAGACAGAATGGCATTGTTTTCTTTTATACATTCTCTAAATACAAATTTCGGAACTACAATTTTTGAGCCTGTCGCTCTTGAGCTTGCTAAAATAAATTTCAAAATAATAAAAAAACAGGTAACTGCTGGAACGCAAATAAGCGATGGTGCTCAAAGAGAAATTCAAAATATTATTGACGAAATTTCAGCAGCAAGCGTAAAGCCAAGAAAAATTGAAGAGATAGAAAGAATAAGAAAAGTTTGCCAAACAGGCAAAATGCATAAGGTAAAACTTACAAAAATAGATATTTACCTTGAAAAAACTAATGGGGAAAAATTTTTGTTTGATATTAAAACCGCAAAACCTAATAAAGGTAGTTTTAAAGAATTTAAAAGAACTTTACTTGAATGGACGGCGGTAATTCTTTCAGAAAATCCCGAAGCAAAAGTTAATACGCTTATAGCAATTCCATATAATCCTTACGAGCCAAAGCCATATGACCGCTGGACAATGGCTGGAATGCTTGATTTAGGAAATGAATTAAAAGTTGCTGAAGAATTTTGGGATTTTCTTGCAGGCAAAGATACCTATAAAGATTTATTAGATTGTTTTGAGTGTGTTGGCATTGAGCTTAGAGAAGAAATTGATAATTATTTCAAAAAAAATACAATAAATAATGTTTGAAGAGCTAAACATATAATTTTTGCAGTAAAATGATATTGTGTAAGTAGTTTGACAATCAATAGGAAATACTAGTAAAATCAAAAAAAGTCATATAAACTTAATAAGTAAGTTTATATGACGTATATATTATAACATTAATATCTAGTAAAGTTTCAAAAAGAGGATTGCAGTATTATGAAAGCTTTGGTAGTCAATTGTGGTTCGTCGTCTGTTAAGTATACTTTGTTTGAGTTAGAAAACGAGAAAAAAATGGCATGGGGATTGATTGAGTGCATAGGTCTACCCGAGGCTTTTTATAAAAGACAGAGTATAAACAGTGAGGAAAAAAAAGAAACTGTAAAAGTTGTAAATCATACGGAAGCTGTAGAATTGATAATCAAAGAGTTATTAGATAAAAATAAAGCTATGATTTCAGATGTCAGCGAAATAGCTGTTATAGGACACAGAATAGTCCATGGTGGAGACAAGTTCTCAAAATCTGTTTTAGTTACGGATAAAGTAAAAGAAAAATTGAAGAAGTGTTTTTCAATAGCACCTTTACATACTCCAGCTCATTATGCCGGTATACTTGCCGTTGAAAAGATGCTTCCAGGAATACCGTCTGTTTTGGTTTTTGATACGGCTTTCCATCAAACCATGCCTGATTACGCGTATATGTATGCTCTTCCTTATGAGTTTTATGAAAAGGATCACATAAGAAGATATGGTTTCCATGGAACTTCTCACAATTATGTTTCCCAGAGAGCAGCGGTTTTGCTTGAAAAACCGCTGAGCGAGTTAAAGCTGATAACTGCCCATCTTGGAAACGGCAGCAGTATAGCTGCAATAGAAAATGGAAAAGTTATAGATACATCAATGGGTTTTACGCCTTTACAGGGCGTTGTTATGGGGACAAGATGTGGCGATATAGACCCTGCCATAATAGCGTACCTTATAGAACAATACTCTCACTATAAAGACGCTAAAATTCTGAACGACTTAATGAATAAAAAAAGCGGATTGGCAGGAGTGTCAGGTCTTTCAGCAGATATGAGAGATATTCTTAAAGCAGTTTCAGAAGGTAACAAAAAAGCACAGCTTGCTTTTAACATGCTTATTTATAGTATAAAAAAATACATAAGTGCTTATTATGGTATATTAAACGGCGGTGATGCTTTAATATTTACTGCTGGAATAGGGGAAAATTCTGCGCCTGTGAGAGAGTCGGTTTGCAAAAATTTAAGTGTTTTGGGAATTGAAATAGACGTTGAAAAAAATAAAGAACGGTCATTCGAAGAAAGATTTGTATCTACGAACAACTCTAAAGTAAAAGTTTTGGTTATTCCTACAAATGAAGAATTGATGATAGCAAGAGAGTCGCGTAAAGTTATGGAAAATAATAAGTAAATAATTGACAAAAGGCTGCCGAACATATTAAAACGGCTGGAATTTCAATGAAAGAATTAACATTAAGAACATTAAGCTCATCTGATTTTTTGAACACGGATACGATTGAAGTTAAAAATCATAAATGCGAAGGCGATATAGAGGGATGGGGAAAGACTCAACTTGCTATTTATTTCAGGGTTTTAAAGTTTTCTAAAGGATATATATATATGATATATATGTAAAATAAACGGAACTATAAAAGGTTTTGTTAAGTGTAAGTATTCTCTTTGTCTTGACCATATAAACATCAGATTGAAATTCCTATAAATACTGATATTGAGGCAGAAAAGGGGGCAGATTTATGCTGGCGAAGAAATCTGCCTGCCAATATTATTTATTACTTGAAATGCCTATGAAGTCTGTGTGCAGTGAAGATTGTTTTGGAATATACTAAAGTATGCGGCAAACATAATAAAAAGAACGATTCTTGCGATTACTGTGAACTGTGACGGTTTTGATGAATAAGTGAAAGAAAGATGGAAAGAATTGTTAAATAATAAGCGGAGGAAATAAAAAGATGCCAAATCCAAAAAGAAAACATACCCGTCATCGTAGAGATTGTAGGAGATCAGCAAATTCAAAATTAGACGCTCCGAACGTAAGTAAATGCTCAAACTGCGGAGCGGCAAAAATTCCTCATAAAGTATGCACTGAGTGCGGTTTTTATAATGGTAAGCTTATAATTGCTAAAAAAGTAAAGAAAGTTGAATAGGAACAAACTTAACAAGAGGTTGAGAAATAATGATAATTGCACTTGATGCGATGGGTGGTGATTTTGCTCCAATTTCTACAGTTAAGGGTGCAATTTTAGCGGCAATGGAGTCAAAACAT
Organism: Endomicrobium sp.; assembly: GCA_031283985.1. Lineage (GTDB taxonomy): Bacteria > Elusimicrobiota > Endomicrobiia > Endomicrobiales > Endomicrobiaceae > Endomicrobiellum. The sequence goes on from JAITAQ010000044.1 coordinate 3,531, forward strand.
AAGGTTTTGCTTGTCGGTCCTGAGAAACTTTTAACTAAGGAAATGTCAAAGTATGCTAAACGTTATAACGTTAAGTCTCTTGATATAGAAATAGTTAATGCGTCACAAATTATTTCTATGGATGAGCATCCTGTTAATGCTGTCCGTCAAAAAAGGGATTCGTCTTTGTCTATTTGCGCCAAACTGGTTGCTGACGGCAAAGCTAATGCTTTTATTTCTATGGGCAATTCCGGAGCAGTTATGACGGCGGCATTATTCTATTTGAAGAGAATAGATGGCGTGTTGAGACCTGCTATTTCAACAATTTTTCCTACCATAGACGGACATTGTATAATTGCAGATATGGGTGCTAATGTTGATTGCAAACCCGAACATCTTCTCCAGTTTGGAATAATGGCAAGTTCATTTTACACAAAGATTACGGGTCTAAAAAGACCAAGAGTGGGACTTGTTTCAATTGGCGAAGAAGATACTAAAGGCAATGAACTTACTTTAGCTGCATTTAAACTTCTCAAAAAAGCTGATATTAACTTTGTTGGTAATGTTGAGGGCAGAGATATTCCCAAATCAAAAGCCGATATAGTAATATGTGACGGTTTTGTGGGAAATATTATATTAAAATTAGGTGAAGGTCTTGCAGAAATTCTTTTAAAACTTATTAAAGTATCCTTTAAGAGACATCCTATAAGTTGGGCATCTCTTCCTTTTTTATGGTTTGCCATAAAGGATTTAAGGAAAAAAGTAGATTACAATGAAGTTGGAGGAGCACCCCTTTTGGGTGTGGATGGTGTTTGTATAGTTGGACACGGAGCTTCTAATTGTAAAGCTGTAAAAAACGCTATTTTTACAGGAGCAAAAGCTGTCGAGTATAATCTTATTAAAGATATAAAGGAAGCTATAGCAAAATCAAAAATAGGCTGATATTAAAGGTCATGTAATAAATGAACAAAAAAATTGGCGTAAAGATTTTAGGTACTGGCTCATATTTTCCAAAAAAAGTTCTTACTAACACCGATTTAGAGAAGATGGTTTATACTTCTGATAAATGGATATGCACAAGAACTGGAATTAAAGAGAGGCGAATTTCCGAAAAAAATGAAACTACTTCAGATCTTGCCTATTTAGCTTCCTTGGAAGCTTTAAAATCTTCAAATATTTTTCCCGAACAAATAGATTTAATACTTGTAGCTACAATTACGCCCGATATGTTTTTTCCAGCGACAGCATGTTTCTTGCAGAAAAAGCTAGGACTTAATTTTGTTCCAGCTTTTGATTTGTCTGCAGCCTGTAGTGGTTTTATTTATGGTATTGCAACGGCGAGAGCGTTTATAGTGTCAGGTTTATATAAGACTGTTTTATTAGTTGGTGCAGAAACCCTTTCTAAAATTACGGATTGGACTGATAGAAATACCTGCATATTGTTTGGAGACGGGGCTGGTGCGATGCTATTATCGGCGTCGGAAGAAAATGATAATATTTTGTCAACATATTTAGGAGCGGATGGAGCTTATTCGGATTTACTTTTTATACCTGGAGGGGGGGCTGCCAATCCTGCTACTGTAGAAACTGTTAATCAAAAGCTTCATACAACGAAAATGCAAGGCAAAGAGGTTTTTAAAGCAGCTGTACCGAAGATGGCTTTAGCTGCGCAGAAAGCTCTTGAGCTTTCAGGCAAAAAATTGGAAAGTATAAGTCTTTTTATTCCTCATCAGGCAAATATGAGAATAATTGAAGCTGTAGCCAAAAAACTTGATATTTCAATGGATAGAGTTTTTGTAAATATACACAAAACAGGAAATATTTCGTCTGCTACTACTATAACGGCTTTAGATGAAGCTATAAAAACAGGTAGAGTCAAAAGCGGAGATTTGGTTGAGATAGTTGCATTTGGCGGTGGATTTACTTGGGGTGCTTCTGTAGTTAGGATTTAAGATTTTAGAGGAATGTAATGTTAAAAATAGCGTTGATGTTTCCAGGACAAGGGTCTCAAACTGTGGGTCAGGGAAAAGATCTTTACGAAAAATATCCGAAAGCCAAAGAAATAATAGATTTAGCTGGTGCTGAGCTTAAAACAATTATTTTTGAAGGACATCAAGAAACTTTGACTCTTACAAAATATGCTCAGCCTGCAATTTTTACTCTAAGTATGGCGGCTTTTGAAGTTTTTAAAGAGCTTTATGATTTTAAAAACGTTGAGCTTGTTGCCGCAGGACATTCTTTAGGTGAATATTCGGCTTTATGCGCTGCAGGATTCTTTGACTTTAAAGATGGTTTGTCAATGGTAAAAGCCAGAGGCGAATTCATGCAGAAAGCTTCTGAGGTACATCATGGGACCATGGCTGCAATCATTGGGCTTGATTCGTCTGTTGTTGAAGATGTATGTAGACAAGCTTCAATAGACGGAGTATGCGAAACTGTAAATTTTAACGCCCCCGGCCAAATTGTTATAGCCGGCGTTACTATGGCAATAAACAAAGCTGTAGAGCTTGCATCTGCTGCAGGGGCTACAAAAACAGTAGTTTTAAATGTTTCAGGACCTTTCCACTCGTCTCTTATGTCTTCTGCTTCAGATAATATGGCAAAAGAATTAGAGAAATACAATTTTAATACTCCGAAATTTAGTGTGTGCACAAATTGCGATGCCTCTTTAACTACAGACGCATCAATGGTAAAAGAAAAGCTTGTCAAACAAATTAAATCTTCAGTAAAATGGGACGAAAGTGTGAAGACTATAATTTCTTTAGGCTTTGATAGCTTTATAGAAATCGGACCAGGAAGAGTTTTATCGGGACTTTTGAAAAGAATAGATAAATCAAAAAAAGCATTAAATATAGGTAATTGCACAAGTTTAGAAAAAACGTTGGAGGAATTAAATAAATGAGACTTCAAGGGAAGACAGCGATTATTACAGGTTCCGCCCAGGGAATAGGCAGGGCAATAGGGGAGCTTTTTGCGTCTAAAGGTGCGCAAGTTATAATTTCTGATATAAATATGGAGCAGTCCAAAAAAACTGCAGATGAAATAAAATTAAAGTATAGCGTTAAAACTGCAGCTGTTGTGGCAAACGTAGCCAAGTTGGAAGATTGCGAATCGTTGGTAAAATCTTCTCTTGACAAATTTTACAAAATAGATATACTAGTCAATAACGCAGGCATAGCTAAGGATAACCTCGTCTTGAGGATGAGCGACGACGAGTGGGATGCAGTGATAGCAGTTAATTTGAAAGGAGTATTTAATTGTATAAAAGCCGTAAGCAAACCTATGCTTAAAGCAAGGCAAGGAAGAATAATAAACATAGCCTCTGTTGTTG
>JAITAQ010000057.1 GCA_031283985.1 Endomicrobium sp.
GTTATAAGTTTTCTTATATAAGGAGTCACAGAATGATAGGGAACACCACACATCGGCGTGCCAGCTCTATTGGTCAACACAACATCCAAAACAGGAGCAGCCTGTACAGCGTCTTCACCAAATATTTCATAAAAATCGCCAAGCCTGAAAAACAAAATCACACCAGGATATTTATTTTTAATACTGTAATACTGTCTCATTAACGGCGTCAAGTTTTCGGAGGATGTTTTTCTCATTGAGATTAACCTAGAGTTTTATTTAAGATATGAATTTACGAATTTTATAAATAAACATTATAGATTTTACATAGTTTTTTGTTTCGTTAAAAGGTATCTTTATTACGTTTATAGCTAAGTCTGGAACTTTTCTACACCATACGTCAACTTTGACGATCACAGCACATTATATATTGCCAAAGTCACTATTAGATTATTATGCTCCCAAACATTCTTTATATTCAACATTTACCAGAAAAAAAATACCACTATACAAGAATCAGCGCAGCCCAAATTATAAACTTGTTCATATAATATTGCCAAATAAAGAATTTATTTTAGCTTCTTTTATAGTGACATTTAAGTGTCTGCCTAAATCTTTTTCGTTGCTGCATTTTACAAAAACCTTGCGTCCACCTCTTGTTCTTGCTTCTATAATACCGTTTTCTATTTTTTCGGCTAAAACCTGTTGAGTGCTTCCAACCATTGAAGCAGCTATTTCAACAGAAATTTTATTAGATTCTTCAAGTATAAGCCTATGTCGTCTCTTCTTTTCTTCCAAAGAAACACTGTCAGGCATATTTGCGGCTTTTGTATTGGGACGAGGAGAATATCTAAAAACATATAATCCACCAAATCTTATTTCCTTAACGGCTTTAAAAGTTTCTTCAAAATCTTCTTTTGTTTCTCCTGGAAAACCCACTATGATATCGGTTGTTATGCTTATGTCGGGTATTGCCATTCTTAATTTTTTGACCAAATCAATGTAATGCCCATAACTATATTTTCTGTTCATAGCCTTAAGAATCTTATTTGAAGCAGACTGCATCGGCAAATGAATATGAGAACAAACTTTAGACTCTGTTGCCATCATTCCTATAAGTTCGTCGCTTAAGTCTTTTGGATGGTTAGTCATAAACCTTATACGCTCAAGATCGTTGATAGTCGCAATATTTTTTATCAGTGAAATAAAATTAAAGTCTTTGTATCTATAAGAATTTACGTTCTGACCTAAAAGCATTATTTCCTTAGCGCCTTTTTTTACTAACAAAGAACTTTCTTCTAGTATATCTAAATCATTAAGGCTTATTTCTCTGCCTCTAACAAACGGCACAACACAATAAGAGCAGTAATTATCGCAACCCCGCATAATTGTCACATATCTTATAATATTTGGAAAATCTTCAATTTTATTAAAAGAATAATTATAATTATACAAATTGCACAAATCTGCAATTTTAAAAACTGCATTATCTATATCCTTACTTACTATTATCAAATCAACGCTTTTAAAACGTCGTTTAATTTCAAAACCTATTCTTTCTGCCATGCAGCCCATAACAATTATCTTAGTGTTTGGGTTGTCTTGTTTAAACTCTTCCGCTCTTCCTAAAAAAGAAAACGCTTTCTGCTCGGACTGTGCTCTAATAGAACATGTGTTGAGGATTACTATATTCGCTTCCTGCAAAATATTTACTTTTGAGACTCCGTAAGTTGAAAGCGCGAGTCCTAATTTATCAGACTCGCACATATTCATCTGACAGCCAATTGTTTCAATAAAATAATTCAAAAATTTATCCTAAACCCCATGATTACGGTTATTATAATTATACAAAATTGCAGTAGATTATTTATATTTTTTTAAAGCTATGTCGTGAATAATCTAGTTTGATTTGCAAATAAGTTATCTAGTCTCAACAGCAAGAGCAAATTTTGTTGCCCCAGCTTTTTTTGCTTTATCCATAAACTGCATTACATGATCGTAATCTACTTTTACATCCCCTTTTACTACAATTGATTTAGTCGGATCTTCTGCAAGTAATTCCTTTATAACTCTTTCTACATCTAATAAGTCTATCACTTTACCATCTATACCTACTCTTCCATCTTGCGAGATTAAAGCTTCTATACTTGTTGACGTCTTCCCACTATCTGCTGACTCTGCTTTTGGCAAATTAACTTGTATTTCTGGCTGCATTAATGCAGGCATTGCTACCATAAAAATAATCAAAAGAACCAAAACAACATCAGTAAATGGAGCTATGTTTATCTCTGATTTTATCGTGCTTTTGTTTGTTTTTGTTTTCATCTATTTCTTTCCCTTATGTAAATAATTTAAATTAAACTTATTTTCTATTGCGGATGAGCAATACTCCATACCAACTATAAATTTATCTATTTTCTTTACAAAAAAGTTGTACGATGCTGACGCAGGTATCGCAACAAACAATCCTGTCGCTGTTGCGATTAAAGCTTCTGAAACACCTCCTATAACAACGGTAATTCCTCCTGCTCCTATAACAGACATATTATGAAACGCCGATATAATACCCAATACTGTTCCAAACAGCCCTATATACACCGCTATATTTCCCACTGTTCCCAATATTGTTATATATTTCTCTAATTTCACAGTTTGAATCATTATTTCTCTGTCCATAAATTCATCAAAATTTTCACCGGATTTAAAAGCAATTATTCCAGCCTTTGAAACAACTGCCATCGGTGTATTGACAGAGTCACAATATTCTATAGCTTTTTCCAAACTATCGTTTTTTATCTTTTCAAAAAGAACAAGTATAAAGTCTGACATCTTAACTTTAGATTTTTGCCAGAATTCAACAAATTTATAACAAATTACGGTAAAAGACGATATTGATAGTCCTAGTAGAACATATAGGACCCAGCCTCCCATATTTAATATTTCAATTAAACTTTTTCCTTCAAACATTTTATATTCTCCTTTTTTGAAATACAAAAATAAACTTTAATGTGTTGCTTATGAACCATTCAGGAAGTTTGTCAAATGGTGATCCTGCTTTAATTGTACTTACTCCATTCTCATCAAAACTTGCATCCACTAAAGATTTCTTTATTCTCGCGTTGGAAACTGACACATCTCTCTATAGTATTCTAAAGAATACTTCAACTCTTAACTTATTCAATTTATCATATTTTCATGCATATGCTATTTTTTTCTGTATGATTTTTGCATGCGGAGATTTGTAAATTTTCAGATTGTATAGGTTGTATTGCATCATAATTATCATAGGTAACTTTTATATTACTCTTTTCATCAGAAACAATCTTCTTTTTTTGTTTTCAAAATTTGCGTCTTCAGCAATTCCTATTTTATAGTCTCAGTCTCTGGTACAAGGAGTTGGTGAATCAAATGATACTTCTATCAACTCAGGCAACTTCTTATTCTCTTTATATAAAACTAAAAAAAATTAGTATATGGATTAACACAGATACTAAAATATATGGAAACACACTTTTCTGTTTTCTTAGTCATTATTTTTATTCTTAATCATAGCACTATTAACCTAAAAATTTTTAGTTTTCTTATTAAGTACTTATTAACTTTTACTCCTAAATATAACACTTGACCTTCTTCCTCTGCCTTTTCTGTCTTTGCTTTTAATTTCTCAGACTCTTTTTTGAGTTTTTCAGCTTCCTTTTTGTCTCTCTCAATTTCTTCTCTTAACTTTCTAGATTTTTCTGCTCCTCCTTGTTTTTTCTTAAAGTGCGTCTTCTAGCTCTTTTTTTGTCTTTTCAATTCCTATCTTTGCTTGTTCAGCTTCTGCCTTTTTTTGCCCTTGTTTTCACTACCTATACTTGTGACTTCTGTGATCTATCAACTTCTTTCCTTCATCTCTTGTCCAAGTTCATATTTATTTGCCAAAAAATATCCTCTCATTTCTCTTAACACTTTCTTTGCTGCTTTTTGCTGCTTCTTGATTATATATGCTCAACAAATCTATCTTTTCTATTATCTTATCCAGCTCTCCTTTACTTGTTTTTGATATATTATCCTAAGCTATTACTAGAGAAAGTTTTGATTCAAAAAGAAGTTCAGATATTATTGCTGGCAGCAAAGACATATTTGTTAAATCCGCATTTGGAGATCTTTTGTGGTGTTTATTTTTTTTGCCATTTTTCTTTATTTCTCTGAAAGTATAGTTCCTGAAGGCTCTATACTTTCAATATCGCGAAACTTGTCGTATTCGTCAACTGACTATATATTTCTTGCTTATTGTTGCCAAAAACGCTGTACTTTCTAGCAAAAGAATTGTATTCTGCACAATATGCAGAATGCATAAGTATTAAAAATATTAAAATTAGAATTTTTAATTCTTTTAATAACATTTAATATTTCAGATTATAATAATCTTTCAAGTTTTACACAAATTTTATACAATTGTTTATATCGGATAATCTTTAAACGAAGTTTTCTCAAATAAAACATGATAAAAAAATTACATTTTTACATTATTAAAGAGTTTTTGCATTTTTTTTGTTTCGGAGTTGTTATTTTTTCATTTCTTCTAATATTAAACTTTGTATTTGAACTTATGGATTTCTTGATTGAAAAAGGCGTAGCTGTTTGGGTAGTTCTCAAGATGTTTAGTTTTTACCTTCCGAACATCTTAACATTATCAATACCTATGGCTGTGCTCTTTGGAACGCTTCTTTCTTATGGACGACTGTCATCAGACAACGAAGTTACAGCTATGAAATCTGCCGGACTTAACTACAAAACGCTTACAATGCCAGTAATAATTTTTGTATTGAGCATTTCGGTTTTTTTGGGATTTTTTAATCATTTTTTCGCGCCGAAATTAAATTCTAATCTAAAAGTTTATTTTGAACAAGCTATAACAAAAGGACATCTTGTTAAATTCAACGAAAAGTCTATAACAAAGCTCAGCGACTACAGAATATACAGCAATAAAGTTGATAACACTAAAAATACTTTGTTTGGAGTAAGCATATATAAATTTGAAAATGACTATGATGCAAATAATAAAAAAACTGTATTGCCACAAAATGATAAAGGGGCATGGCGCATAACAGCATCCTCAGCTACTGTAAAAGCTTACACCTCAGGTGCGCAACTGACTCTTTACAAAGGATATTGGCAAAAAGTTTCTCCTTCCGATATGACAAATATGACTCACTCAACTTTTAAAACATATTCCCTCTTTATACCACTGGACAACACTATTAAAAATTGCAATATAGGACCGTCAGAATTATCTTCTCCAAAACTAGTTGAAACAATAAAACAATACAAGAAACAAAAACTTGACTTTATGCCTTATTTGCGAGATTATTGGATTAGGTGGATATTTGCCGTTACCCCTATTGTCTTTATTATCATTGCTCTACCTATAGGAATCCGTACTGGCAAAGGCGGCAAAGCTCTTGGCTTTGGTTTAAGTCTAGGTATAGTAATTATTTATTATACATTGTTTGTAATTTCAATCAATTTAGGCGAAAAAGAATATGTCCCTCTGGGAATAATAATATGGCTGCCTAATTTGGCTATAGGAGGAGCAGGTCTTTATTTATTCAAAAAGATGATAAAAAAATGATAAAAATTGTTTACAAATATATTGCCAAAAACTTTATTAAAATCTTTATATTTACATCGCTAGCTTTTTCTGTTGTAGTCATAGTATCGCAACTACTTGGCAAGATAAATTTTTACATGGAAAACAAAGCGACTTTCGGCATAATAATTGTTCACATACTTACAAACGCTCCAGAATGGCTTGTGCAGGCTTTACCTATGGCTACTCTTTTGGCTTTACTGTTTTCTCTAGGTAGCCTTGCAAAAAGAAACGAAATTACGGCAATGAAAGTTGCAGGAATAAATATGTGGTGTGTTATCTCGCTTTTTCTTACAATAGGATTTATTATAGGAATTGCAGATTTTGCCTGCAGAGAATTTATTGTGACTAAAACAACAGTTTACAACAGAAAAGTAGATACTGAAAAAATAAAAAAAGAAAAAGCATCACTGCAGACCGATTTTTATAATCAAATAATAGCGTTAGAAAATAATGTAAGATTAACAGTCGGACACATTGACATAAAAACAAATACAATGGAAAACATTGTATTTGAAAGATACAATAAAGACTTTGAGTTAAAAAGACTTGTTTTAGCCGAAAAAGCAGTTTGGGAAAATGGATCTTGGGAGCTTAAAAATGGTGTTGTGAGAGATTCTGAAAGCAACTTTTTGGATGAAGTTCATTTTAAAACGTATCAGCCCAATATAAATGTTACTCCAGAAGACATAGCATTTAAGGATCCTCCATACAATAGCATGAATATGGCTGACTTTAACAAATATATAAATCAGTTAAAAATTTTTGGGCAATCGGCAATAAAAGCAAGAATTGCATTGAACACAAGATTTGCTTCTGTTTTTTCCAACCTTATAGTTATGATGGTAGGAATACCTTTTGCTCTAGGGTTTGGAAGAAGAATAAACATAATATTTAATTTCCTTGCTGCCTTATCTGCAACATTTATGTATTGGGCGACTCAGTCTGTAACAACTTCTTTTGGTAAAAATTTAATACTATCACCTTTTATGGCAGCATGGCTGCCAAACTTTATATTTTTGGGTATAGGTGTCCATTTATTGGTCAAAGTGAAAAAGTAGTTATACTTTATAGTACATCTTACTTTTGGAGGAGATATGCATATACCTGACGGATTTTTAAACAATAATTTGGCAGGAGGACTGCTTGCTGGGGCTTTAGGCATGATTGGATATTGCCTAAATAAGATATTAAAAAGTATAACGGTGTCCGTAGGAATAATTGCAGATAACGTTTCAGAAGTAAACTTATGTTCGCAATCATTTGGATTTTCAGAAAATACAAGCAAATATTTTCAAAGATTGACTTTGGTAGCTCTTTGGGTGTTTGCTTTTCAAATGTTTAACATACCAGTAAAATCGGCAACCTCAGCTCATTTGATTGGCGGAGCTTTCGCCGCTATCCTTGCTGGCCCATTTTCAGGTTTTATAATAATGTCTTTTATCCTCATTATACAATCTTTATTTTTCTCAGACGGCGGAGTTTTAGCGCTTGGTGCAAACATTCTTAATATGGCTTTTATAGGCTCTTTCTTATCTTATTATGTGTATAAAGCTTTTTCAAATAAAAGTCGGCATTTTGGAGTTTTCGCCACGTGCTTTTTTTCTGTTATGACAGCTTCTTTGGCATGCCTTACAGAGCTCGGATTATCAAGGTCAATAGTATTTTCAATAGCATTTAAAAATATGATGAGCTTGCATTTTGGAGTATCTTGCATTGAAACATTAATAACCCTTGCATTGCTTAAACTGTTTAGAAGCGTAAATGGAGAATCTAATGAATAAAAAGAAATTAGCATTTATGATTCCTATATTTACAGTATTTTTAGCAAGTTTATTTGCTTCAAAGCTTCCAGATACTTTGGAAACAATTGCCATAAATTACAAATTTATAAGCAAAGCTAATGAAACATCGTCTCTATTCTCAGGATACTGTTTCCCTTTTGTAGAAAATCCTTATGCAACAACATTTTTGGCAGGGACTATTGGATTAGCACTCCTTTATGTCCTATTTAAAATTACAACAAAAATAGTAAAAAGTTTAGCAAAATTAATTTATGAAGAAAACAAATGATAAAAAAGCAAATCATTAAACTTTTAAAAATGGTTCAATCGGGAGCTATCTCACCTGAAGACGCTATATTGCACTTGCAAACTGCACCTTTTGAAGATTTAGGTTTTGCAAGCATTGACTACCATAGAAACTTGAGGCAAGGGTCTGGAGAAGTTATTTTTGGACAAGGAAAAACTCAAGAGCAAATAGCAAGCATTGTTTTAAATATGTTGGATAAAAATATAGATAATATTATCATCACAAGAATATCTAAAGAAACATCAGATTTTTTAGTAGAACAAAAAATAGATTTGGAATATCATTTAATCGCAAAGATTGCCGTGGCGAAACGCAATAAAATTAGTAAACTTGTAGGTTCTGTTATTATAGTTTCCGGAGGAACAAGCGATATTCCCGTATGCGAAGAAGCTGCGATAACAGCCGAAACACTCGGAAGCCAAGTCACTCGCCTATACGATGTTGGAGTATCAGGAATACATAGGCTTTTGTCTAAATACGAAACCCTTGCAAAAGCAAGAGTTATAGTGGCAGTAGCAGGTATGGAAGGTGCTCTTGCAAGTGTAGTAGGAGGACTTGTAAGCTGCCCTATAATAGCGGTCCCTACAAGCATAGGGTACGGTTCAAATTTTAAAGGACTTTCAGCTTTGCTTACTATGCTTAACTCTTGCTCAAATGGAATTTCAGTAGTAAACATAGACAATGGTTTTGGAGCGGGTTTTATTGCAAATCGTATCAATAAAATGGATAGCATTGAATGAAAACTCTTTTTCTTGAATGTTCTATGGGCGCCGCGGGAGATATGCTGACAGCTGCATTGTATGAATTACTAGAAAACAACGATAAAAAAGCTTTTTTAAAACAAATTAACTCTCTTGGACTCAATAATATAAGCATAACAGTGCAACCTATTGAAAAGAATTTGATAAAAGGAACCAAAATCCATGTAAAAATTTATGGGCATGAAGAGTATGAAAAAAATTCTTGTCATACAGGACATAACCATTCGCAAAAACACAGTTGCACAAATCTAAAAACAATTGGAAATATCATATCAAAGTTAAAAGTTTCAAAAAAAGTTAAAGATAATGCTGTAAATATATATAATATAATTGCTCAAGCTGAAGCAAAAGCTCATTGTAAGCCTGTAACGCAAATACACTTTCACGAAGTCGGAGAAATTGACGCAATAATTGATATTGTCAGCGTATGTTTACTTGTAGATAAGATCTCCCCAAACGAAATAATATCATCACCAATAAATATAGGCAAAGGATATTTACATTGCGCTCATGGCATTCTTTCAGTTCCAGCGCCGGCAACATCCAATATTTTGTACAATGTTCCAATTTATACAAATGAATATGAGGGAGAACTATGCACACCTACAGGAGCTGCTATTATAAAACATTTCGTCACTAGTTTTGGACAAATGCCTATAATGCGTATAAAAAAAATAGGTTATGGAATGGGTACACACAAAATTGAAATACCAAACTGCGTGAGAGCATTTTTAGGAGAGTCAGATAAAGATGCAGATACTACAGCCATAGCACAACTACAGTGTAACTTAGACGATATTACAGGAGAATCTTTAAGTTTTGCTGCTGAGTTGCTTTTAGAAAAAGGTGCATTAGATGTTTTTTATACATCTATTCAAATGAAAAAAAATCGACCAGGAGTCTTATTTACATGCATATGTGAGATGGAAAAAGCTGACTTTTTTGCAAAACTCATTTTAGAACATACTTCCACTTTTGGAGTAAGAAAAACTATTTGCAAACGTTATATTTTAAACCGTAAAACCTCCATACAAAAAACGACATATGGTAATATCCGCATTAAAACAGGGGAAGGTTTTGGAATAAAAAAATCAAAACCTGAGTTTGAAGACATAGCAAAAATAGCTCGTATGAAAAATAAAACATTTGATGGAATCAAAAAAAATATAAAGTTAAAATAAATGAACGCTAAACAAAAATATGAATTTCTAAAAAAATATATATTAGACTTAGAAAATCTTGTCATTGCATTTTCGGGAGGTGTTGATTCAACTTTTTTGCTAAAAACAGCGCACGACTTACTTGGAAAAAAAGTTATAGCAGTAACAGCCAAATCTTGCTCTTTTCCGCAAAGAGAACTTAACGCAACTGTTGCTTTTTGTAAAAAAGAAGGCATAACGCACATAATATGCAATTGTGAAGAGCTAGATATAGAAGGATTTTCACACAATCCTACCAACCGTTGCTATTTATGTAAAAAAGAACTTTTTTTAAAGATTTGGAATATAGCAAAAAAGAAAAGAATCCATAATGTAGCCGAAGCTTCCAATATTGACGACAACAACGACTATCGCCCAGGTTTCATTGCGATATCGGAATTTAACGTAAAAAGTCCTCTGCGCTACGCAAATCTTACAAAAGATGAAATACGAATGCTTTCAAAAAAATTAGGACTCTTTACTTGGAATAAACAATCTTTTGCATGCCTGTCTTCAAGGTTTCCATACGGACAGGAAATTACCCATAAAGCTTTATCTATGGTGGACACAGCTGAACAAATGCTTCTTAATATGGGATTAAAACAAGTTAGAGTACGACATCATAATAACAATCTAGCGAGAATTGAAACTGACGAAATTGGATTTGAAATTCTCACGGACAAATATAAAAGAAAAAAAATTTACAAAAAATTAAAAGATTTGGGATATGTTTACGTTTCGGTAGATCTTTTAGGCTACCGCACAGGCAGTATGAATGAAGCTCTGGATATTTGAAATTTATCCTCTTGGATGAAAAATTTTATGTTGCTGTATGATTTTAGCTTTATCAAGATGAGTGTAAATCTGCGTAGTAGCTATTGAAGCGTGTCCCAACATTTCTTGAACGAAGCGAATATCGGCTCCACCTGCTAAAAGATGAGTTGCAAAAGAATGCCTTAATGTATGAGGCGTAATATTTTTGTTTATACCTGCTTTTTTGACTATTTTCTTTAACTGTCTCCAAAATTCCACTCTGGAAAGCTTCTTTCCTAACCTTGAAATAAAAATATTGTCTTCATGACTCGCATAAGGTTTTCTCTTTAAAAGATAAATATTGATAAAATTCCTAGCTTTTTCTCCAAACGGTATCAATCTTTCTTTAGACCCTTTGCCTATAATTCTCAAAAAATTATCCTCTAAATTTATATTTGAAAACTTTAGGTTTATAAGCTCAGAAACTCTTAACCCCGTAGCATACAGAAGTTCAAGCATGGCTCTGTTTCTTACATTTACTTCATCCTCATCGGTAACACCATTTAATAAAAGCATAACCTCGTCAAATGTAAGCATACTGGGTAAATTTTCGGGAATTTTTGGAGAGGTTAAATAAAGTGTTGGGTCATTTTTAATTATATCTTCATAATTTAAGAATTTATAAAACTGTCTCAAAGATTCTACAAGCCTGTAAAGAGATTTTGGCTTAAAGCCTTCAAGTTTTGCTGTCAATAAAAAATCTGTAATATCTTGGTGTTGGCAATTTTCAAGAGCAACCTGTTTTTTTTCTGCAAATGCAATAAATTTCACAATATCGGCTCTATATGCTAAAACCGTATTCTTAGATAATCCCTTTTCAACAACTATATATAAAACAAAATCTTTTAACAGCTTTTTATAATCAAGCATATGAAAATCTTTCCAACAAAAAAAATATGTAGACAAACTTTTGTTATTATAAAAAATTATTATTCGTATATTATATCTACAAGAGCTGCAGGTTTTATGGTTTTCTTTGCATTAGAGACTTACCAATCAATATAAGCTGGGATGTCAAAAGTCAAAATTATAATACAAATATAGTAGATTTTTCACTATAAGCGATATTTTATAAAATTATTTAGAAAAAACAAAAATAACACTCATGCATATTTTCTGTACTTATAATAGAAAAACATAAACTGGTTTTGTATAATTTTTACAAGCATAAAATTCTCAAGCGGAAACATCAGTATGATTAAATCCGGTTTAGCAATGCTAACTGGGGCAAAACACGTAAGGAAAGAAGTTGATGCTTTTATAAAAAATATGAAGTAAAAATATGCCTGTTTTGAAAGATTTGTTATAGACATATATAAATTTGATATTTAATTATTCGGAGAAAAAATGAAATCTTCTAAATACCTGCTCGTCTTTGTAACAAGCCCTGATGCAAAAACGACTCAAAAAATTCTTAAAACGTTTCTTAAAGAAAAAATTATATCAAGCGCACAAATATCACAAAGTATAAAGTCTTATTATTGGTGGAACAATAAAATAGAAAAAAAAACTGAAACCCTTATAACAATGACAACTCTTGAAAAGAATTTTAAAATCCTTAAAGAACAAATAAGACTGTTGCATCCATATAAAGTTCCACAAATAGTTTCCGTGTCAATATTTAATGCAAATAAAGATTACCTTAAATGGATAAATCAATACTGTAATTAAATACTTTTTTAAAAATCAATATGAAAAATGAAAGAAGAAGTTGAAGATTATAGGAACTAAAGCTGAAATGTATCATTTTTTAAAGAGGACTTGCTAGATAGACCTAGGTTAAATATTCTGTCTCATTGTTTCTTTGCGCTATCAAGCGTTTTTGCGCAAACAGATGTTAATAAACAAAAAACCGAAATGCAAAAAATACTTAAAGAGACATTAAAAAATATTAATTTTAAACTTCTTCTCCTTTTTTAAGTTCTTGCGTTGACTTTGACAGATACCTTGATAACGCTGCACCAAAAACGTCAAAACCAGGACCTAAATTTGCAGTTGTAGCGGGAACTCTTACTTTCATTTCCATTTCCTATCTATATTAATACAGTGCAACGGATAAATTGTGGCAAGCAAATATTTATACCGCTTGAATTTCTTTTACTTCAGGAACTGCTTCTTTTATCGCACTTGTTACACCGTACTGCAAAGTCATGACAGACATTGGACAACTCCCACATGCTCCCGTAAGTTTTACTTTTACAATACCGTCATCACTAACATCTATCAATTCAACATTCCCTCCATCAGCTTGAAGATGTGGCCTTACAGATTCCAAAGCTTTTTCCACTTTTTCATTTAAAGTCATTTCTGTCTCCATTAAACTAATAATTATAAGCAATCGGCGACGACCATGTGTTTATATAGTCCATACTTATAATCTCAAATTGATTTTGGCTTTAAAGCAAAACGCCTTAAGGATTCAATGCCCAACACAAACTCAGACGAATTATTATAACACAATTAAAACCTTATATCTATAATTTATTATACACACTTTCAATTATTT
>JAITAQ010000051.1 GCA_031283985.1 Endomicrobium sp.
TTGTTTACTGCAGCGGCATTTTATGTGCCTCATCTTCCTCATTCAATATTTGATCAAGTTATGGCTTTACCTTACCACCTTTATATTATTTCAACGCAAATTCCAAACATGCCAAAAAACATTATATACGGTACAGCCCTTGTTTTGTTAATGATGGTTTTGACTATGAGCTGCATTGCTATTTTTGCAAGAATTTATTTTAGGAAATGTAGAAAATGGTAGATAAAATAAAGATAGAAAACTTAAATTGTTACTATAATAAAAAATGCGTTTTAGAAGCTTTAAATCTTAATGTTATTAAAAATGAAATTTTAGGAGTTATAGGACCTGCTAACAGCGGCAAAACTACTTTTTTAAGAACGTTAAATAGAATGAATGATTTTGACATTACATATTCAAGAAAAGGCAGTGTTTATCTTGACGGTGATAATATTTTTAACATAGATGCAGAGAATTTAAGAAGAAGAGTAGGTATGCTTTTTGCCATGCCGGTACCTCTCCCTATGAGTATTTACGCCAACATAACTTATGCGCCGAAACGGTTGGGCATTGTTACAAAAAAAGTTGATTTAGATAATATGGTTGAAAGCGTTTTAAGGAATTCTTCCCTTTGGGATGAGGTAAAAGACAGGCTAGGCGCTTCGGCTATGAAGATGTCAGGAGGACAACAACAAAGGCTGTGTATTGCAAGGGTGCTTGCAATAAATCCTGAAGTTATTTTATTTGACGAGCCTTGCTCGGGCCTTGATCCCATATCAACTGCAAAGGTTGAAGAGTTAATGGTAGAGCTTAAAAAAAAATATACTATAGTTCTTGTTACAAATAACGTTAAGCAAGCTTCTCGCATTAGTGACAGAACGGCGTTTTTCCTTATGGGTAAGCTTATAGAAGTTGATAAAACCGATAAACTTTTTGTTTCTCCGAGAGATAAAGAGACGGAAGATTATATTACTGGACGCTTTGGATAATAAAATGCCAAATTATAGAATTTTCATTTCAGCTGGAGATTTTTCTGGAGAAGTCCACGCTTCGGATCTTATAAAAGAAATAAAAAAAATAAATCCTTCATGTTTTGTTTCATCTGCTGGTGGCAGTAATCTTAAAGCCGTTTCAGATAGTTTTATTGAAGATATAGTAAATATAAACGCTTTTGGTTTTTTGCCGATAAAGCAAGCGCTTTATTTGAGGAAAGTTTTTAAAAAAATAAAAAAGCATTTTTTGGAGAATCGTCCTGATAAAGTTATTTTTGTAGATTATTACGGGTTTCATATACATGTTGCACGGCTTGCAAAGTTAATGGGAATTTCTGTTTTCTATTATATTAGTCCTCAGGTTTGGGCGTCCCGCAGTGGCAGAATAAAAAAACTATCCAAAGTTATAAAGAAAATGCTTGTTATTTTCCCATTTGAAGAAAAACTTTATAAAGATAACAATATTGATGTTATTTTTGTAGGAAATCCATTGATAGATAAAATCCCTCAAAAAACAGATTTTCAAAAACATAATTTTAATATTTCAAACCCTCCAATTATAGGCTTGTTTCCAGGAAGTCGCCAAAGCGCCATAAAACGTCATATTCCTATACTGCTTGAAACTGCAAAAATATTAAAAAAGCAAATTAACGCTAAATTTGTAATGTTTTGCGTGTCAAATAAAATTAATTTTGCAATGCCTGAATATGTAACTTTTGATGGGTCTGGAAATTTTGAAAAAAGAGTTTCAGTTAATTTTGCTATTTCTCCTTCAGGCACGGTGTGTTTGGAAAACGCTTTGATGGGAATACCTATGGCTATAGTTTACAAACTTTCGTATTTTAATTATTTTTTTATAAGGGCGCTGATTAAAGTAAAGTATATAGGAATAGTTAATATTTTATCAGAGAAAAGTGTTGTTCCAGAATTTATACAATTTGATGCAACTCCTAAAAAAATAGCTCAGTCTGTGCTGGAACAGCTAAAACCGGAAAATTACTCGTCAAAAGTTCAAGAACTCCTTTCTTTTAGAAAGTCTTTAGGCTTTCCCGGAGTAAGTAAACGAGTTGCCGAAATCATTTTAAACAGCTAGTGCGGACAAATAATTTTTAAAGTGAATAATTAGATAAAAAAGGATATGAGATAGGGATGCAGCAGATAATGGGAAAGAGTGCAAGAAGTTGACGGTGTATAAAAAGTTTTATAAAATATATAGTATAGGTTAGGTTGAGCGCATTGCCTCAGGGAGGATAAAATGCTTAAGTTTAGGAATGATGATTTATATATTGAAAATGTAAAACTTTCCGATATAGCTAAAGAGTATGGAACAAGTACATACGTATATTCAAAGCAACAGATAATAAGCAATTTTGAAAATTATAAAAAAGCTATGGTCTTAAGAGATGGGCTTATTTGTTTTGCTTGTAAGACAAATTCTAGTGGAGCTATTTTGAAGATTCTTGCAGGTCTCGGGGCAGGAGCAGACACTACGTCGGGAGGCGAGATTTACAGATGTTTAAAAGCAGGCTTTAATCCGTCAAATATAGTTTACGCTGGCGTGGGCAAAACTGCTGAAGAAATTGAATACGCTTTAAAAAGTAAGATTTTTATGTTTAATGTTGAGTCTTTTGAAGAGCTTGACATTATAGATAAAATAGCTGGCAAAATGAAGAGAAAAGCAAACATTGCTTTTAGAATAAATCCTTATGTAAATCCAGATACACATTCTTACATAGCAACTGGTAAAAAAGGCACTAAGTTTGGCATACCTTATGAAGATGCTGTAAAAGCATATTTAACAGCAAAAAAAAAGAAAAATATAAGCGTTGTTGGCATACATTACCATATAGGCTCGCAAATTCTTGAGGTTGAGCCATTTGTTGTTGCTGCTAAAAAAATAAAGAAGATAGTTGATGAAGTTGAAATGAATGGAATGTGGATTTCATATATAGACTGCGGTGGTGGTCTTGGTATTAAGTATGAGAAAGGTGAAAAAGTTCCTTCTCCAAAATGTCTTATATCTGAAATTTTTTCTGTTTTTGATAAAGATAAAAAGTTTATATTTGAGCCGGGCCGTTCAATAATTGGTAATGCAGGACATCTCTTGGCAAAAGTTTTGTATAGAAAAATGTCAGGAGGAAAAAGCTTTCTTATAACCGATGTAGGAATGAACGATTTGATAAGACCTACTTTATACGACGCTTATCATGAAATAGTTCCTGTCAAAAAAACTCGCGTTAAAAAAGTTAGAAGCGACGTAGTTGGACCTATATGTGAAAGCGGAGACTTTATGGGCAAAGATAGAATGCTTCCAATAGTTGACCAAGGTGAATATTTGTTAGTGACTTGTGCAGGTGCTTACGGTGCTGCTATGTCTTCGGAATATAATTCCAGACCTCCGCTTGCCGAAGTATTAGTTGATGGTAAACAGACAAAGCTGATAAGGAAAAGAGCAAGTTATAAAGATTTGGTGTTCAATGAAATTTTATAAATGAGAGACATAATGAAAATAAAATTTTCAAAACTTACCGCTGCAGGCAATGACTTTGTATTGATAGATAATAGAGAAAATATAATTTCTGAAAAGGATTATCAAAATCTTGCAAAAAAATTGTGCGATAGAAAATATTCAATAGGAGGCGATGGGCTGATTTTGTTGGAAAAGAGTTCATGTAAAGATTTTAAAATGAAATATTTTAATTCTGACGGTTCTCACGCTTCAATGTGTGGAAATGGTGGGAGATCGGTCGCCAAGTTTGCTTACGATTTAGGCGTGACAGATTCGCAAATGGTTTTTGAGACTGATGCGGGTGTTATAAATGCAGAGATTTTGTCAGGCGACAGGGTTAAGCTTAATTTGTACGAGCCTAAAGATTTGAAAAGAAATATAAAAGTTGAGCTAAACGATAGAGAATTTGACGTTGATTTCATCAATACGGGCGTTCCTCATACGGTAATATTTGTTGATGATATTAAGAAGATTGATGTTTTTAAATATGGAAGGGAAATAAGGTATCATAAAGCATTTGCTCCATCTGGTACAAATGCGAACTTTGTACAAGTTGCAAAAGACAATACTCTTTTTGTGCGTACCTATGAGAGGGGTGTTGAAGGTGAAACTTTGGCTTGCGGAACGGGTATAATTGCTTCGGGGGTCATTTCTGTACTAAAAGAATTTGCAAAGTCTCCGGTAAATGTTATTGCAAAAGGTGGGGACAAATTGTCGGTTTCTATGACAGTTGACAACGATAAAATAAACGACGTAGTTCTTGAAGGTCCGGCTGCTATTTCTTTCAAAGGTATAGTAAAATTTTAACTTAAATTCAGCTGATGTGGGTAGGGGGAGGATTTATGTTTTCTGGAGTTTACACAGCACTAATAACACCTTTCAAAAAAGGAAAAGTTGATTTTGATGCTTTAGATAAGCTGATTCAGAACCAATATAAAGCCGGAGTAAATGGTATTGTTCCCTGTGGTACGACAGGTGAATCTCCTACTTTGTCGCGTGAAGAACACGAACAAATTATAGAGTTTTGTGTTAAGCAGGCAAAAGGCAAGATGAAGATTCTTGCTGGGACAGGTTCTAATTCTACAACTGAAGCCATACGGTTTACTCAATTTGCAAAAAAAGTCGGTTGTGATGGAGCTTTAATGGTTGCTCCGTATTACAACAAACCTACTCAGAAAGGCTTATATTTGCATTTCAAGAAAGTTGCGGATTTGGTTAATATTCCTATTGTTCTTTACAATATTATGGGTAGGGCTTCTGTAAATATAGAGCCTACAACCATAGCCAAACTTTGCAAAGATTGCAAAAATATCATCGGCGTAAAGGAAGCTTCTGGATCTTTGTCTCAAATAAGCGCACTAAAGGCTTTAGTACCAAATATTGAGCTTCTTTCAGGAGATGACGCTCTTATTCTCCCTATTCTTTCAATAGGCGGTATAGGAGTAATTTCAGTTTTATCTAACCTTCTTCCTTTGGAACCGTTATCTCTTATAAGAGCTTTTGAAAAAGGAGATATTAAAGAAGCTAAAAAGATACATTATAAGCTTTTGCCTTTAGTTAATGCTTTGTTTATGGAAACAAATCCTATCCCTGTAAAAACTGCAGCGGCAATGCTCGGTATTTGCAGTTCAGAAATAAGGCTTCCAATGTGTGAAATGGAAGAATCTAAGAAGTTAAAATTGAAAAAAGTTTTAAAATATTTTAAGTTGTTGAAATAATGGGGGGGTATATGAAACTGGCGATTTGTGGAGCTGCTGGAAGAATGGGACAGTCTATAATCGCTATAGCTAAAAAGGATTCCGAGATTCAAATATCAGGAGCTTTGGAATTTGAAAGCAGCAAAGCTATAGGCACGGGATGTCCTATAATATCTTCCGTCATTGATTTGGAAAAAATTTTAAAAAGTACTGATGCATTGATAGATTTTACAAATCCTGAGAGCACTTTAAAAAATTTGGACTTGGCTGTAAAACAAGAAGTACCTGTAGTTATCGGCACTACGGGCTTTTCTGAAGAGCAAAAAAAGAAAATCTACGAGGCTTCAAAAATTAGTCCTATAGTTTTTTCGCCAAATATGTCTGTAGGTGTGAATATTTTGTTTAAACTTGTTGAAGAGGTGGCAAAAAAAATTTCAGATTATGATATAGAAATAATTGAGTTGCATCATAATAAAAAGAAGGACTCTCCTTCGGGAACAGCTGCAAAACTTGCTGAGATTACAGCATGTTCAATAGGCAAAGATATTAAAGACGTAGGCGTTTATGGCAGACATTCGGTTAATTCTGCAAGAAAAAAAGGTGAGATAGGCGTTCTTTCTGTAAGAGCAGGCGATATTGTTGGCGATCACACTGTTTACTTTGTAGGACCCGGCGAAAGAATAGAATTGACGCACAGGGCGCACTCCAGAGATACTTTTGCTGCAGGCGCAGTTAGGGCTGCAAAATGGGTTGCAGGTAAAAAATCTGGACTATACGATATGTTTGATGTGTTATCATTAAAATAAACACCGTTTTTAGTAAACTTTGCTGTTGCGTATGCCTCGCAGGATCACAAAATACTTTAGCTTTAGATATTCAGTGTTATCTTTTGGTGGTATAGCAAGTGTGTCGTTTAAACGCAAAATACTGCATCCTTTAATGTCGTCATACACTAAGTTGCAAGAATATTTAGTCGTTAATTTTAATATAAATCTGGAGAATTAGAGAAATGGAAATTCGTTACAATGAAAAATTAAAAAAATTGCCTCCTTATCTCTTTATTGAAATAGATAGAAAGAAAAAAGAAGCAATAGACAGAGGTGCAGACATAATATCTTTAGGAGTTGGTGATCCTGATATACCTACTCCTGAACATATAGTAAAATCTATGCAGGAGGCGGTTGCAAAGCCTTTTAATCATCAATACCCGTTTGGGACAGGTTTGCTTTCCTACAAGAAAGCTGTTATAGATTGGTACAAAAATAGATTTAACGTTGACTTGAATAGTGATGAAATTTGTGCTCTTATTGGTTCAAAAGAAGGTATAGGGCATATTCATTTAGGATTTATAAATCCAGGAGATACTGTTTTAATTCCAGAACCCGGTTACCCAGTATATAATACTGGAACAATTTTTACAGATGGCATTCCGTACTTCATGCCTTTACTTGAAAAAAACGGTTTTTTGCCTGATTTAACCTCTATACCTCAAGATGTCGTCAAAAAAGCAAAATTGATTTTTATAAATTATCCTAATAATCCTACGGCTGCTGTTGCTCCGAAAGAATTTTATATAAGGCTTATAGAATTTGCCAAAAAGAATAATATAATCGTAGCTGCAGACGCCGCGTATTCTGAAATATACTATGATGAAAATGACAAGCCTTTAAGTTTCCTTGAGTTTTCAGGAGCAAAAGAAGTCGGTGTGGAATTTCATTCGCTTTCCAAAACCTACAATATGACAGGTTGGCGTATAGGGTGGGTGTGCGGAAATAAAGATATTGTTGCAGGTATTGCTAAAGTTAAGGATAATTACGATTCTGGAGTTTTTCAAGCTATTCAAGAAGCTGCTATTACGGCATTATCATCTTCCCAGAAATGTGTTGAGGATGCTAGAAAAATATATAAAGAACGCAGAGATGTTTTGGTTGAGGGTTTAAAAAAAATCGGTTGGGAAGTAAGTTTGCCCAAAGCTTCGTTTTATGTTTGGGCTAAGATTCCAAAAGGATACACTTCTTCTCAAGTAGTTTCAAAACTTCTTGAAGACGTATCCATTGTCTGCACTCCTGGTAACGGTATGGGAAAAAGTGGTGAGGGCTATGTGAGATTTGCTTTAACTGTAGGTGTCTCAAGAATTAAAGAAGCTTTGAAACGTATAAGCAAAATTAATTGGTAAAATTCCATATATTTTCCAGTTGCAGATTTTTTAGGCATCAGAACAGTCAACACTAACAGTTTCCAAGCAATCTAAATATAAAATTTCTATTTTCACCTGTCTGTTTCTCTTCTTGCATTTGTGTTAAAGTAAGTTGTAATTGTTGCCATAAAGGAGGAACAAAATTTATTAGATGGAGATTTAGTATTTGTCTCTCTTAGAATCTATTGTATCCTGCTTTATTATTTCACCTGCATGTGTCTTGCTCGTTCTAAAGGATAAGCCTCTCTATTAATAATATTCCTAGTATGAACCATAAGTCTCATCATCATTGCCAACGAAAACGTCAATTTCACCGTACAGTTCCCTTGCAAGTGATCTTGCTCTATTTCGAACATTTTGTATCGATGTGATTGCTCTGTTTCTACCTATTATCTCTCTTATTCCGTCATGATCAATAAATGTTTGTAACAATATTGCTTGTTCTTACTCTACTGACTCTACTGGTATTTGCGTAAATGTTTACGGAAATACTATAGTATAATTGGGAATATAAGTCATTGGATCTTAAGTTTTCTGTACGCTTTCTCTTTGTTCGTATTCTGGGTATGACGTCATTAGACCATCCTACTGCTAATCTTTCAAATTGTCCTAGTCCATTTCTTAAATCTTCTATAGCTCTTAGTATTTCTTGTTTCATATTTATTTATAGTTGTACCTCATTCTAACTCTTCTTTTGCATATTTGCATGTTCATGAAGAGTATCCTCTCCCACATGCGGTCCGGAAAGTGGTCATGCACTGTGTATTCTGCTACCAATAAATAATAATGATAATTTCATAATTTTCCTTTACTTTTTCTAAGTATTACTAACTTTGAATTTATAATATAATACGAAATTTTATTTTGTTAAAACTTTGTGAATTATAACTGGTTTTTCAAATTTTAAAAAAGTCAAATTCTATAAAAAATGCTAAAATATCAACTATGTATAATGTTTAGGAGAAATTATGGAAAATAAAATGCTTATTTTTGATAAAGTTACATCAAGCTTGCTTGAAGCGATGCCGTATCAGTATGCAGGAAAAGATATAAATATTTGTATAGAAACTGAAGAATTCACCTGTCTTTGTCCTTGGACAGGTCTTCCTGATTTTGCATATACCGTTATCAATTATACCCCTGATAAAAATGTTGTAGAGCTTAAATCTCTAAAGATGTATTTACAAAGTTATAGAATGGTTGGTATGATTCATGAAAGCGTGGTAAATAGCATATTGGGAGATCTGGTTAAAGTTATTGAGCCTAAGAAGATGTCTATAGATATAGAGTTTTGTATAAGGGGGGGAATAATAACGACTGTAAGCGCTCAATATTTTAAAAAATAGACTTTTTGAGGAAAACAATGTTTCGTGAGAACCAAAACATACATTTCGTTGGTATAGGCGGTTCAGGAATGTCAGGGATTGCCAAGGTTTTGATAAATTCGGGTCATAAAGTTTCAGGGTCAGATTTAAAGAAAACAGATGTTACCGAGCATTTAAAGTCAATCGGTGCGATAATTTTTATAGGGCATAAAGCAGCTAATATAAAATATTCAGATGTTGTAGTAACGTCAACTGCTATAAGTAAAAATAATCCCGAAGTTGTTGCGGCATTAAAGAAAAAGATACCTGTTATTCCGCGTATAGAAATGCTTGCAGAGCTTGCGAGGTTAAAATATGCCATAACTATAGCAGGAGCGCACGGAAAAACTACCACAACTTCTCTTACTTCTCTTATTTTGGACGAGGGAGGTTTTGATCCAACCATAGTCATAGGTGGAAAACTTAAAAATCTTGGGACCAGCGCAAGACTTGGCAAAGGGGATTTTATAGTTGCAGAAGCTGACGAATCTGACGGATCATTTTTAAAGCTTTCGCCAGTCATTACTGTTATAACAAACATAGATAATGACCATTTGGATTACTATGGCAGTATGGAGAATCTTAAAGATGCATTTATAAAACACATAAACTCAGTGCCTTTTTATGGGGCTGCTGTAATTTGTTCGGACAATGAGATTATAAGAGAAATAACGCCAAAGATTACGAGAAAATATGTTACTTATGGATTTATTGGAAAGCCTGACATAAAAGCATCCAATATTAAAGTACAAAAAAAATGTACAAGCTTTGACGTAATATATAAAAACAAAAAAATTGGAACCGTTTGTATTAAAATACCAGGAAGTCACAATATTTTAAACTCGCTTGCAGCTATAGGAGTAGGATTGTGGCTTAATATACCTTTTGGCTTGATAGCTGAAGCGATCAATAAGTTTAATGGCGTTGGCAGACGGCTAGAGATAAAGGGTGAAAAAAATGGAATTATGGTGATAGATGATTATGGACACCACCCAACAGAAGTTGCGGCTACTATAAAAGCTGTGAAAGATTTTTGGTCAGAACGCAGGCTTGTCGTTTTGTTTCAGCCTCACAGATATACTAGAACTCAAAATTTATTTAAAGAATTTGGTAAAAGTTTCTCAGACGCTGACATTGTGAAAGTGTTAGATATTTACCCTGCAGGAGAGAAACATATAAAAGGCGTAAGTTCTGATTTAATACTTAAAAGTCTGAAGAGAAATAAAAGCAATGCTGAGCATTTCTCAGATTTGAAAACCTTTTTGTCAGTATTGTCCGAAGGTGATATAGTTTTAACTTTAGGCGCTGGAGACGTGTGGAAAAAAGGTGAAGAGTTGCTAAAGATTATCTAGGAACTTTAAGAAATGGACAAAAATATTTTATCTAAATTGGCATCTTTAGGCTGTAACATTTTTAAGGAAGAAGTTCTTTCAAAGCATTGCTCTTTTAAAATAGGTGGTCCTGCAGATTATTTTATTGATATTCCAAATGAAGAAGCGTTATCTTTGTTCCTAAAAACCGTAGGCAACGATAGTTTTTATGTTTTAGGCGGTGGGACAAACGTTCTGTTTTCTGATGATGGTTATAGGGGAATTATCATTTCTTTGACTGGTAAATTAAAAGAAATTGTTGTTAATGGAGAAGAAATTTTTTGTGGTGGCGGAGCATTGCTTTCAAATGTTTTAAATACGGCTCTTAAAAATAATTTAATAGGATTAGAATTTGTTTCAGGGATCCCAGGTTCTGTAGGAGGTGCTGTTTATGGCAACGCTGGATTAAGAGATAAATGGATAGACTCTGTGATAAAGGAAGTAGTCGTTTATACAAGTTCTAAAAAAGTATGGCTGAAACGAAAACAAATTGTTTTTTCTTATAGGGAAAGCAGTCTTGAAAATAGCGTTATTTTAGATGTATGTTTTTCCTTGAAAAAGACTGCAGAAAATGATAGCTTAGCAACGGTGCTTGAAAGTGTGCAGAGACGTCTAAAAACCCAGCCTTTAAGTTTTCCAAATGCGGGAAGCATTTTTAAAAATACTAAAGGGTTTAGTGTTGGAAAACTTATTGAAGAAACAGGACTTAAAGGTGTTCGCGTTGGTGGAGCTCAAATATCAGAAATCCATGGAAATTTTATAGTAAACATAGGAAGAGCGTCATCAAAGGACGTTTTGTCTTTAATCAGTTTGATGGAAGAAAAAATATATAAACAGTTCAGTATAAAACTTGAAACGGAAATAAAGATAATAAAATGAATAGCAGCGATATTTTAACAAGATTAAAAAATAAAAAAATAGGCGTTTTGTATGGTGGACTATCTAGCGAAAGAGAAATTTCTATTAAGTCTGGCAAAGCTGTTTTGAACGCTCTAAAAAGGTTAAAATTTAAAGCAGTCGGTATAGATGCAACCAGAGATGTTGCGGAAAAAATAAAAAAAGCAAATATTGATATAGCTTATGTAATTCTGCACGGACCAATGGGCGAAGATGGAACTATTCAAGGAATGCTTGAGATTATGGGTATCCCTTATACATGCAGTGGCGTTGTTGCAAGCGCACTTTCAATGGATAAAGATATTTCAAAGAAGCTTTTTAGATGCAATGAAATTCCTACTCCTGACTGGACGGTTATAAAGCAATTTGAACCTTTTTCCGAGATAAAAAAATATCCCGTTGTTGTAAAGCCCGTTTCTCAAGGATCTGCTCTGGGTTTGGCTATAGTAAAAAATGCTTCTCAGTTTGCAGTTGCCGCTAAAGAGGCTTTTAAGTACGATAATGAAATAATGGTGGAAAATTTTGTTTCAGGAAAAGAGATTACAGTTGGCGTTTTAAATGGAAGGGCTTTGCCTGTTATAGAGATAGTTCCTAAGGGAGAATTTTACGACTTTAAATCTAAATATCAAAAAGGTGGATCTAGGCATATTATTCCTGCAAGGATAAGCAGCAGTGCTTATTCAAATGCTCAAAGTTATGCGGAAAAAATTTTTAAAAATTTCAAGTGTAAAACATTATGCCGTGTTGATATGATGGTTGATAATCGCGATAAAATTTGGGTTCTTGAAAATAATACTATTCCGGGTATGACTGCGATGTCACTCCTGCCCGACGCAAGTAAAGCTATAGGTTATGACTTTAATAACTTGGTCCTAAAAATTGTGGAGAGCGCTTTATATGACAACAAAAAGAAGGAAACGCTACGTTTATAAAGCAGTGTATACAAACAGCAGCTACTCCATAAATAAAAAAGTAAGAAAAATTTTAATTTTTTTCTTCTATCTGGTATTTTTTGTAGGAATTATTTACGGTTTATATTTTGGCATAAATGAACTGCTTAGCATAGCTTATAAATCCAATAAAATTATTATAAAGGATATAAATATAGTTGGGGCTAAAAATATTACAAAGGCTGAAATAAAGGAGCTTCTTCCTTTTAAAATTGGTGATAATCTTTTAAAAGTGAAATTATCTGAAACAGAGTCTGAGATAAAAAAATTAAAGCCAGAGTTGAAAAATATTGTCATTAGCAGACGTTGGCAAAAAATTAACATCAAACTTTATGAAAGGACACCTGAGGCTTTTGTAATACAAAATGATGAAATTCGTGGAATAGATTTTGACGATAAGCCATTTCCTCTGCGTGGTTTTATGAGCGAGATGAAAATTCCTAAGATTGTCTATAAAAATGATGAAGAAAGGAAGCGGCTCTTGGATTTTATAAAGAGATTTAAAGTTGTTTGCGCCAGATTTTTAGATAATATTTTAGAAATGAGAATAAATAATACAGATGATATTATTTTTGTCGCTGCAAACAACATGACAATTATTTGGGGACAAGAAATGCCCGAGCATTTGTCCAATAAATTTAAAAATTTCCAAAAAGTTTACGAGGACGCAATCTCTAGATATAGACAAATAGAGTATATAAATATGAATCTTTATTCTTCCGGCAGAATTATTGTAAAACCTGTCACTGGAATATTAGTGGAATAAATTCAACTTTAAGGTATAAACATAATTATTTGTTGGTAGAGGATAAAAATGTCTAAAAAAAATCTTGTGGCAGGTCTTGATATTGGCAGTAATCAAGTTTGTTGTGTTGCTGGCGTTTGCGATGAGGAAACAAGGATTTCAAAAATTCTTAGCGCGGTTTCAATGCAGTGCGATGGAATTAAAGCTGGAGCTGTTATTAACATACAGGAAGCGGCTCTTGCAATAGGCAAAACTTTTGAAGAGATTGAGAAAGTTGCCGGTGGTCATATAGGCAAGGTTATTGTTGCTTTGAGAGGCAATTTTATCCATTCCAGAAATTCCAAAGGTGTAGCAAACATCAACTATTCCAATAGGGAAGTTACGGAAGAAACCGTAGAGAACGCTTTGGAAAGCTCAAGAAAACAGATAAGAATGGATCCAGATCAAGAAATATTGCAGATAGTTCCGCGCGAATATATACTAAATCAGCAAAAAGGAATACAAAATCCTATTGGAATGGAAGGGACCTATATAGAAGTTGATGTGCATGCTTTTATAGCCTCAAGCAGCAATATAGGGAATATAAACAAAGCGATGGCATCTGTAGATGTAAATTGTGATGATAGGATTTACGGATATTTGGCTGCCAGCGATATTCTGATTACCAAAGAAGAAAAGGAATTAAGCTGTCTTGTCATTGATTTTGGTGGTCTTACCATAGGACTTGTTCATTATGTTGATGGAATAATAAGGCATACAGATGAAGTTCTTGATGGCTCTGACTATATAACAAGAGATATAGGGCATAGATTGAGAGCTGCTTACTCTCTTTCAAAAGAAATTAAAGAAAAATATGGTGCAGCGTTTATTTATACTGATTTTATTAATGAAGAATTTGAATACAGAGCCGCAGATGGCAGGAATATAAAAAAGTGTAATAGGCATGAGCTTGTAAATGCTATAATAACGCCCCGGGTAGATAGAATTTTATATAAAATAAAAGAATTGATGGAAAAAAATAATTATGGAGATGAATTTCTTTCTGGAGGAATAATTCTTACGGGAGGTGGCAGCAGTCTTCCCGGTCTTGCTGAGGCTTTTGAAAAAGTGTTTAACTGCTCAGTCAGGATTGGAAGTCCAAATTTAGACAAAGTTGTAGGTCGCGATGAAATATTATTAAATCCGTCTTATAATACAGCGATAGGAGCAGTCGCTTCAAGTCTTTCAAATTCAATGTTCTATTCGGAAAAGAAGTCTTCAAAGATTGGAGTAGTGTCTAAAATATCAAAATGGTTTGAGGAAGTTTTCTAAATGAGTATAAAACTAGTGTTGTCTTCAAAGGATATGAATACGGGACAGCCTGCTGTAATAAAGATAATGGGCGTTGGCGGTGGCGGTTGCAATGCTGTTAATAGAATGATTGCTGCTAATGTCGGCAATGTGGAATTTGTTGCTATAAATACTGATGCGCAAACATTGCTTAAATCGTCTGCTCCGGATATTTTGCAGATAGGCGAAAAAATAACAAAAGGTCTTGGTGTAGGAGGAAATCCTGAAGTTGGCAA
>JAITAQ010000058.1 GCA_031283985.1 Endomicrobium sp.
TGCTCTTTTGCACGAAATTACAACAGCATATTTAAATAATCAAAGAGCTGGAACGCATAAGACAAAAACAAGAGGCGAAGTGTCTTTCTCGGGAGCAAAACCTTGGAAACAAAAAGGTACAGGTAATGCTCGTGCGGGACAGAGAAATTCTCCTTTGTGGAGAAAGGGTGGAATCATTTTTGGTCCTCAGTATAGAGATTATTATACAAAGATGTCAAAACAAAAAAGAAAACTTTCTTTGAGCATGGCTCTTTCAGCCCAATTGCAGAACGGCAATGTCATAGTTTTAGACTCTGTAAATCTTGATGAAGCTAGAACAAAAAAAATTGCGGAGCTTTTGAAAAATCTCAAGCTTGAAGGTAAAAAAGTTGTTTTTGCAGTTTCTCACGACGCAGATTTTAGACTTGCAGCAAGAAATATAAAAAATGTAGTAGTAGAAAACGTAAAGAATATCAACGCATATCAAGTTCTTTGGGCGAATAAATTGGTTCTTACGGTTGAAGCGGTTGATTCAATAAAAGAAAGACAATCCATATAAGAGATTGTCTTTATAAGTATTAGGAAATAACAATGGATATGAGAAATATTATTAAGAAACCTATCGTAACGGAAAAAGCTGCTGTTTTGAAAGAAAAACACAACAAATATACTTTTGTTGTAGATAAAGACGCCAACAAGTTCCAGATAAAACAGGCTGTTGAGTCTTTGTTTAATGTGAAAGTTGAAAACGTTCATACTTCCAATTATTTGGGAAAAAACAAGAGAATGGGTATGCATGCAGGATACAGAAGCGATTGGAAGAAAGCTATAGTAAAACTTGACGAAGGTCAAGAAATTCAAATGGTCGAAGAAGCTTAATTAAATAAGCTTAGCGGATAAGCAATCAAGAAGCGATTGCTAAAGAAACAAATATGGGCGTGCATAGATATTATATATGTATTATATGCAATTTAAACATGATAGAGGTGTTTAGCCCGATAACAGGAAAAAGAAATGCCGATTAAAACATTTAAACCATACACTCAGTCTAGAAGACAGATGTCAGTTTCAGATTTTTCTGATATTACCAAAACAGAACCTGAAAAATCCTTAACCAGAATTATAAAGAAAAAAGGTGGTCGTAACAATACTGGTCAAGTAATGGTTCGATTTAGAGGTGGCGGTCATAAAAGATTTTACAGAATAATAGATTTCAAAAGGAATAAATTCAATATTCCTGCCAAAGTAATAGCAATTGAATATGATCCTAACCGTTCAAGCAGAATAGCGCTTCTCCAATATCAAGACGGAGAAAAAAGATATATAATTCAGCCTGTTGGCGTAAAAGTTGGAGATTCCTTGATGTCCGGACCGGATGCCGAGATAAAGACTGGAAACTCTCTGCCTCTTACGAATATTCCCGTAGGTACTTTTATACATAACTTGGAACTTGTCGCAGGAAAAGGTGGACAGTTCGTTCGTTCAGCTGGATCTGCGGCTCAGCTACTTGCTAAAGAAGGCGATTATGCTCACATAAGAATGCCTTCTGGCGAAATAAGGCTTATCCGAGTAAATTGTTATGCAACAATAGGTCAGGTAGGAAATTTGGACCATGAAAACATTACGGTAGGATCTGCAGGAAGAAACCGCCACATTGGTAAAAAGTCACATGTTCGCGGAACTGCAATGAACTCTGTTGATCATCCTCATGGAGGAGGCAGAGGTAGATCTAAAGGTAACAACCAACCCAGAAGCCCTTGGAACCAACCTGCTAAAGGTTTCAAGACAAGATCTAAGAAAGTTTGGGATTGGGTAATAGTTAAGCCATCGTAATAAAGCTAAGAAGTAATTGGAGGGAAAAATAAATGAGTCGTTCGACGAAAAAAGGTCCATATGTTGATGAAGGGCTTTTGAAGAAAATGCAAAAGCTTAACGAATCTGGAGATAAAAAAGTTATAAAGACGTGGGCAAGATCAAGTGTTATAACCCCAGAATTCGTAGGTCATACTGTAGCAATACATAATGGCAAGAAATTTTTACCTATATTTATATCGGAACAAATGGTAGGTCATAAGCTTGGCGAATTTGCTCCAACAAGAGTTTTTAAAGGTCATGGCGGAATGACAAAGCAGGAAACATCTCTAACGTAAAATAAACATCTTGAGCTTTAAAAACATAAACAGACAATGGTCGCTGTAAGGCGATTGTCAAACAGAGAAAAAGGATATAAAGATGGAAGCAAAGGCAACAGCAAAATTTGTTAGATATACTCCAAGAAAAGTTAATCAAGTCCTTTCTCTTATCAGAAATAAAAAAGTTAAGAAAGCGTTTGAAGTTCTTTCTTTTCTTCCTAAGTCTGCTGCGACGCTCGTTGAAAAAGTTTTAAAAAGTGCGACTGCAAATTCAGGAAAACTAAGTGATTTTTCAAAACTAAAAATTAAAGAAGCTTGGGTAGGCAATGGACCTATATTGAAAAGAATGAGACATGGTCCGCAGGGTAGGGGTATGCCGATAAAGAAGAGAACATCTCACCTTACGATAATAGTTACCGATGCAGGTGTTTCTGATGGAAAGAGAAAGAAAAAAGAGTCTGAAATGATAAAAGACGTTGAAGCAAAGTAAGATAAAATCTTTTAGGAAAGGTAGAAAACATGGGTCATAAAGTACACCCCAAAAGCGTAAGATTAGGATATATTAAAGATTGGGAGTCTAAATGGTTTAATTTAAAAGAGATGCCCAATTTTATAGAGGAAGATCGTCGCGTAAGAGTTTATTTAAAAAACAAACTTAAATTGGCTTTCGTATCTAAAATTGTTATTGAAAGACCTGGGAAATATTTGCGCATAAATATTTATACTTCTCGTCCTGGGATTGTTATTGGTAAAGGCGGGCAAGGAATAGAAAATTTGAGAAAAGAAGTTGAATCCATGACTATGAAAAAAACTTTCGTAAATGTTATGGAAATAAAAAGAGCTGAAATTGATGCTCAGCTTGCAGCTGAAAGCATAGCATTTCAGTTGGAAAAACAGATAGCGTTCAGGAGAGCAATGAAGAAAACTATTGAAAAAGCTATGGCTGCAGGCGCCCAAGGAATAAAAGTTATGGTTTCTGGAAGACTTGGGGGAGCAGAAATTGCAAGAACTGAGTGGCTTAAAGAAGGAAGAATTCCTTTGCAGACTTTTAGAGCTGACATAGATTATGGTTTTTCTGAAGCATATACAACGATGGGTCAGATCGGTGTTAAAGTTTGGATATTTAAAAAAGAATTTTTCAAGAAAACGGCTAAAGAATTGCTTGAAGAAGCAAAGCTTGTTGATACAGCTACATCATCTGAACAAACGCTCAATCAGGAAAAATCCAAATAAATTTTAAGACATAAAGACAGAGGACATTTATATGTTGATGCCAAAAAGAGTTAAATATAGAAAGACGCACAGGGGAAGAATGAAAGGTAAAGCTAAAGGTGGTACTTTTTTGGCTTTTGGCAAGTACGGTCTTCAAGCTCTTGAGCCTGTATGGATAAACAGCAATCAAATAGAAGCAGCGCGCGTTACGCTTGCTAGATTTATAAAGAAAGGCGGAAAGGTTTGGGTCAGAATATTCCCTGATAAACCAGTCACAAAAAAGCCTGCAGAAACGAGAATGGGTAAGGGAAAAGGCGATCCGCAGTTTTGGGTTGCTGTAGTAAAGCCAGGAAGAATAATGTTTGAAATGGAAGGTATTCCAGAAGCTGAAGCAAGAAAAGCTTTGACTCTTGCTTCAAACAAACTTCCTATACACACAAA
>JAITAQ010000081.1 GCA_031283985.1 Endomicrobium sp.
ATGACAATGTCTGCATTTGAGAAAAAGATTTCTGAACAGGTTGTTATAAGAAAGCTCCTAAAACAGAGTCTGGAGTCTAAAATTCAGGTGCCTACTGAAATTGAAGCAAGATCTCTTTATGACAAGATTATTGCTAAAATAAAAGGTGCAAAAATAAACTTACCAACTGAAGAAGACGCTTTAGTTTCAAATCTTGCGGCTGCCTTGAAGAGAATGTCAAGCGAGCAGGTAAGAGTACGTCAAATTTTTATAAGTTTGCATAAAGGTGCAAACGATAACGCAATAAGAGTTGCTCAAGCTAAAGTTGCCACAATAAAAAAAGAGCTTCAAAGACAAACTTTTGCAGATGTTGCTGGGCAATATTCCGAAGATCCCGTATCAAGACCAAGAAATGGAGACTTGGGCATAATAGCAAAAGGCGATCTTTTACCTGACTTGGATAAGACTGCGTTTTCAATGAAAGTCGGCGATTACACCAGAGAACCTATTAAAACAGATATTGGATTATTCTTTTTAAAAATTGAAGAAAGTCGCGCAAAGAAAGACGTTAGCTTTGATGACATCAAAAATGATATAGTTGAAGTTTTAGCTCATATCAATGCAAATAAAGCTCAAAATGAGTATATTGATGGACTGAAGTCTAAAGCTAATATTAAAATAAACAAAACTTGGTAACATAAATGTCTAAACCTCCTGTAGCTATTACTTTAGGAGATCCTGCGGGAATAAGTTATGAAATAGTATGCAGGGCTTTAAACTCTTTAGCAGTAAAAAGAGTTTGTAGTCCTGTAGTTTTTGGTGACAAGCAGGTTCTTGCAAAATATTTTATAGGTAAAATACCGCTTCATTTTCATTTTGTAAAGTGTTCTAATATAGGTCATTCTGTAAATATAGGAATTCCTTCAAAAAAGGCAGGTATGATTGCTTTGGCAGCAATAAAAAAAGCTGTAAGTTATTGCATGTCGGGCAAAGCAAATGCCTTAGTAACAGCACCTATTTCAAAAGAATCATTAAAACTTGCCGGAGTAAAATATCCAGGTCATACGGAACTGTTGGCTACATTTACAAAAAGTAAAAAAGTCGCAATGCTTATGGCATGTGGTAATATACATGGCGTTATGGTAACAAGGCATATCCCAATATCAGAAATTCATAAAACTATAAAACCAAAAACTATTATTGATACAGTAAAGTTAAGTATAGATTTTATAGGCAAAAAAAATATAAAAGTTGCTTTGTGCGCTTTAAATCCGCACGCAGGCGATAATTCAATTTTTGGATCTGAAGAACAAAAAATTATAATGCCAGCTTACAAAGTATTGCTTAAACAGGGAATCAATATAACCAAGCCTTTACCTGCGGATTCAGTTTGGTTAAAAACCAAAAACGGTTTTTTTGATTTAGTGTGTGCAATGTACCACGACCAACTTATGATACCTTTAAAGTGTATAGACGAAAAAAAAATAGTAAATGTTACTGCAGGTCTGCCTTTTGTAAGAACATCTCCAGGCCATGGAACAGCTTTTGATATTGCTGGCAAAAACAAAGTTGATATTTCCCCAATGATAGAGTCTATCCTATATGCTGTAAATCATATAAAAAATTACATAAATAAGTAAAGAGTTGCAAATGGATTTGATAATCTTTTCAGAAGATTTTCTAAACGATATATTAAAAATTGAACATGAATCATTTACTAATCCATGGAATAGAGAAATGTTTTTAGGTTCTGTCCAAAACAAAACTGTAATCTTTAAAATTCTCATAAAAAACAAAACTGTTGTTGGATATTATATAATCTCTACAATTGCAGATGAAACCGAAATATTTACTATAGCTGTATGTCCAAAATTTAGAAGACAAAATTGTGGCAAATTTATGCTTAGAGACATAGTAAAAGAAACGTTGCTGAAAAAATCCAAATTTATTTTTCTTGAAGCCCGAAAAAGCAATATGCCAGCATTAAATCTGTATAAGTCTTTTGGTTTTAAAGAAATAGGACTAAGAAAAAATTATTATAGAGACGAAGACGCTATTGTTCTAAGATTGGCTAATTAATGGAAATTATATTATGAAAAGAAACAAGTTAGTTTTTATATTATTATTATTATTTTTCTTAGGTAAAACTTTGTTTGCCGCAAATATTATTTCTAAAATTTGCGATATTTTTAGCGGTAATTTTTATAAACAATTTATTGATGCGAAAATAACGCAAAAAGACAAACGCATAATTTACTTTAAAGAAGACAAGGAACTGTTTTTAAATCTTGATACAGCACTAATAGAAAGTTTTTTTGATAAAGATTTAACAATTACCATTTTAAAATATAAAAAATTTGTTATACCAAATGTTCCTAAAAAAATTAAAGGATTGCTAGAAGCAACAAAAATTCCTCACATATAGTCGATAATCAAAATGAAAATAAGTCTCAAAGCACCAGCAAAAATTAATCTTTTCTTAGAAATTAAAAACAAAAGAGAAGACGGTTACCATAAATTAGAGACTATAATGCAAACTGTAAGTTTGTATGACGAACTTTCTTTTGAGCTTGCGGACAAAAATATATTTTTAGAATGCGATAGTAAAACATTGCCGACAGACTCTACTAACATCGTTTATAAAGCGGCAAGAGCATTTCATGATTATTTTAAAATAGATAAAGGTGTCAAAATATATTTAAAAAAAATAATTCCTATGGGGGCAGGACTTGGTGGAGGTTCTTCAGATGCCGCCGCAACTCTTGCGGCTTTGACTAAACTTTACAATGTTAAGACGAATAAAAAAGAGCTAGAGCAAATAGCCGCCAAACTGGGAGCAGACGTTTCATTCTTTCTTACAGGAGGAACAGTTCTGTGCGAAGGTATAGGAGATACTATTACTCCCTTAAAAAGTATTAAAAATTTAAATGTAATTCTTGTAAATCCGGGTTTTGGCATTAATACGGCAAGCGTCTACAAAAAGGTTAAATCTTCGTTGACAAAGAAAGCGGAAATTACTAAAATCAAAACTCAGATTGACAGGGGTTCTTTTAATACAAGTGATGCTTTTAACTGTTGTTTCAATAGACTTGAAGATTTTGTCCTTACGGGTTATCCAGAAATAGCAAAAATTAAGGACGTTTTAAGAACTACAGGGTGCATAA
Source organism: Endomicrobium sp. (assembly GCA_031283985.1). Lineage (GTDB taxonomy): Bacteria > Elusimicrobiota > Endomicrobiia > Endomicrobiales > Endomicrobiaceae > Endomicrobiellum. The sequence continues at coordinate 3,144 of JAITAQ010000081.1, forward strand.
GTTTAATGTCAGGTTCAGGAGATACTATTTTTGGACTTTTTGGCTCAAATGTCAACTTAGAATCTATAAGAACAACTTTAAACAAATACAGCTGGAAATTTTGGTTTGTCAATTCAACAGAACTCTCTTTTCAACATCAACTTTCAACCGATAGTATATAATTCCGGGATTGTGTAATGGTAGCACAAGGGATTTTGGATCCCTTTGTCTAGGTTCGAATCCTAGTCCCGGAGTTCCTATTTATGAAAAAGTTCTTTGATAATATATCAAATGGCTTTTTTATTTAAAATCGATGCGTCTTAAGATTGTAGCTGTCGTTTTTACTTCATTCAAGCAGCGCTTCTTATATTTTTTGCCACTGCCACTTTTATTGTTGATAGCTTTTGATTGATTGCAGAGATAAAACCAAGTTGATAATTACGTTATCTTGAGCCGTCTTTGTTTTTTAAGCTCAATAATTTTTAAATTGAGGCTTTCGTCAAATTTGGGCATATCTGCTTCAATTTGTCTTAAAGTTTTTTCTTTGCGGCTTTGAAATTGCAAGTGGTGATTGTGAAGTTAGGTTAGGGTAATATTGTGAAACAAATGTATTGTATTATAGCGTGTAGTGTGGTTTTGTACTTAAGTAACTTTTTGAAAGCATCAGTAGCTTTAAAAGCCGAAGAGCAGCATAAGTAGTAGAGGTAGAATCAAATCTATTAAGGATTTTATATTTCTCTTTTTTTGAACTTAATGAGATAAAATAACTTATAACAAGCGAACATTACAAATTTTTAGTTCTTTTTTTGAGTTTTATGTATGGAAGTCCTACCAAAATGTAGTAATCGACATATATCTTATCTACAAAATTGTCGACCTTGGAGAAGCAGATGCAAGAATAATTACTTTATGAAGTGTAGCAGAACTGCTTTTTGAGCATGTAATCTATTCTCAGCTTGCGCAAAAATAGAATTTTCATATTTTTCCATAACGTCTTCTGTTATTTCTTCACCTCTTATTGCAGGAAGACAATGTAATACTATACACTTTGAAGAAGTTTTTTTAAGAAGTTCTGAATTTACCTGATAAGATGTAAAAAGTTTTTTTCTTTTCTTCTCTTCCGATTCAAACCCCATGGAAGTCCAAACGTCTGTATATATTACATTGGCATTTTCTGTAGCGTTTATATCGCTTGTAACTTTGATTTCAGCTTTGCTCTTTGATATATATTCTAAAGATTTATTCAATAATTCCTTGCTCGTTAGATATTCTTTTGGAGCTATTAAAGTTAAATTCATCCCTAAAACCGAAGCAATTGCAAGAAGAGAATTTGAAATATTATTACCATCGCCAATGTAAACTATTTTAATTTTTTTCAAGTCACTAGGTGTTATTATTTTGTGAAATTCCATTACAGTCATAACATCTGCCAAAATTTGGCATGGATGTTCTCTATCAGTCAGACCGTTTATTACAGGAACAGTTGAATACTCAGCAAATTCTTCAACATCAGAATGTTTAAAAGTTCTTATCATTAAACCGTCTAAATACCGAGACAATACTATAGCCGTATCATGTATAGATTCGCCTCGTGAACGCTGCATTTTCTCAATGTTAAGAAAAATAGGCGTTCCGCCAAGCTGAACCATAGCTGTAGCAAAAGAAACCATTGTTCTTGTTGAAGGCTTTTCCAGTATGATGCCCAATGTTTTCCCTCTGAAAACATCAAGAGGTTTTCTCTTTTTTTTCAGTTCAAATGCTTTGCTAAGTAATGTTTTGATTTCTTTTGCAGACAGATCGTAAATTGATAATAAATCTTTTTTCTCCATGACAAAACTCTCCTGTAGAGAATAGATTTTATCAAAAATATATGATACAAAGCAATTTCAAGTTAGGGGTTCTTGATCTTATTACATTTTAGTAGCTGAGATAATAATAAAATGGAACTTATAAATAATGCCGCTATGGTTTTAAAAGATTCAAAATTTGCAGTTGCTTTTACCGGAGCTGGTATTTCCGTTGAAAGCGGAATAGCTCCTTTTCGGGGTGAAAACGGAATTTGGAATAAATACAAGGAGAAACTTTTTGAAATAAACTATTTCTCTTCGCATATTAAAGAAGCTTGGGAAATGCTTTGTGATGGTTTTTACGAAGCAACTCTTAAATCAACCCCCAATAATGCACATATTACTCTTGCAAAACTTGAACAAAGTGGAATAATTAAGGCAGTAATAACGCAAAATATTGACAATCTTCATACAAAAGCAGGTAGTAAAAATGTATATGAACTGCATGGCAATGCAAGTAAATTGACTTGCCTACATGATGGTAGTAAATATTCGGTGCAAGACTTTGACTTGAGAATTGCACCTTGCTGCAAAAAATGCGGAGCAATATTAAAACCTGATTTTATTTTTTTCGGTGAAATGCTTCCTAAAAAAGATATGCGGATGTCTGTTGAAGCAAGCAGGAACTGCGATGTTATGCTTGTCATAGGCTCTACTGGCATCGTATATCCTGCAGCGTCTTTGCCAATTAACGCAAAAAGAAACGAAGCAATAATCATTGAAATAAACCCAAAACCATCAGCTTTTACAAACGAAATTACAGATATATTTATTCCTATGGAAGCTGTAAAAGCTATGATACAGATATGGGACTTATTTAAAGAATTAGGAGTAGAAGTTATTCATAGTAGATAAAACATATATTTCATATATGTTTTATAGTAAACGTTTGACATATATACAATAAAGTGATAGTATAAAAGTTATGTTTTGCAAGCATTTTAGTTCCTAAGAGGAAGCAATGTTGTCATCATATATAGAGATAAAAAATGTCTCTAAAAAATTTAAAAATCATAATCAAGAATTTGATGTTCTTAAAGATATAAATTTAGAGATACAGAAAGGCGATATTTTTGGAATTATCGGATTTAGCGGGGCTGGAAAATCTACTCTTATTCGCTGTATAAATCGACTTGAAACAATTTCTTCTGGCACAATCAATTTAGGTAACCACGAAATAGATAAATTTTCCAAAAAAGAGATGAATCTTTATAGACAAAAAATCGGCATGATATTCCAACATTTTAATCTTTTTGATTCCAGAACAGTTTACGACAACGTAGCTTTTCCTTTGGAAGTGTCTGGAAAAAGCAAACAGGAAATAAAGAAAAGAGTAATTGAGATTTTAGAGCTTGTAAGCATATCTGATAAAAAAGATTTTTATCCAGGTCAGCTTTCAGTGGGACAAAAGCAGCGTGTTGGCATAGCAAGGGCATTGGCTAATAATCCATGCATTTTGTTAAGCGACGAGGCTACTTCTGCTTTGGATCCTGTAACTTCTCTCTCAGTATTAGATCTTCTAAAAGATATAAATAAAAAACTCGGGATTACTATTATTTTAATTACGCATTCTTTAGATGTTATAAAATATACATGTAATAATATGGCTGTTCTTGAAGACGGCTTGATAGCCGAAAATGGAAGTGTTAGGAAAATTTTTGCAAAACCGTCAAGTGAAACTGCCAAAGTCTTTATAAAGAATAACTCTGATTTGGCAAAGTTTGACTATTTAGGTGGAAGCTACGGAATATGACGGAATTTTTAGCACAAGTTTTCAGCGCCGAAGTATGGGGTTATGTTTTGCCGGCAACATGGCAGACTGTTTATATGACAGCCATATCAACTACTATTACAATATGTTTTGGCTTATTGTTTGGAATCTTGCTTTATATTACAGACAAAGATGGACTTCATCCTTCGCCTATTTTTAATAAAGTTTTCGGAGCAATTATAAATTCAGTTTTATCTTTGCCTTCCATGATTGTTATCCTTCTCTTTTTACCGTTGTCAAAAATGATTGTAGGCGTGTCTTACGGTCCGAAAGCATTTATTGTGTCTTTATCTATTGTATGCATACCTATATTTTCAAGGATGGTTGAGAACAGTGTTCTTGAAGTAGCCAAAGGCAAAGTAGAAGCTGCTAAAGCTATGGGAGCATCAAACTTAGATATTATTTTCAAAGTTATACTCCCTGAAGCTTTGCCAACTTTAATAAGAAATTTTGTAGTTCTTACAATAACGCTAATATCAATAACTGCAATTGCTGGCTCTTTTGGAGCTGGAGGTCTTGGCGAGCTTGCCGTGCGTTTTGGTTACAATAGATACCGCTCAGATATTCTTGTAGCTGTTATTATAGTTCTTTTGGTTGTTGTTGAATGTCTGCAGTTCTTTGGGGCTTTTATCTCAAAAAAAATACTTAAAAAGAGACATCTCGTATAAAGTCTTGGGGTTCTACAAGGAGTGAAACATGAAAGCGAAAAAGTTCTTTGTACTAATGTGCGTATTACTGTTTAGTGCATGTGTTGTTGCTGCGGGTTCAAAGAAAACTATTTTAAAAATTGCAGCTGATGCTGTTCCTCATACGGACTTGATTGAACTTATTAAACCTGATCTAGAAAAACAGGGAATTATAATAAAGCTCTACACCATTATTGATACAACTCTTGTAAATATGCAAACTTCGGAAGGAGAGATAGACGCTAATTATTTCCAGCACGTTATATATATGGACGCTCAGGCAAAAGACAAAAATTTAAGCTTAGCTAATGCTGGAAATATTCATGTTGAACCTATGTCTATATACTCTGACAAATATAAATCAATTTCGGATTTACC
>JAITAQ010000002.1 GCA_031283985.1 Endomicrobium sp.
AATAGAGGATTTTGCATAGTATCTGCAAGCATTTTTAAACTTTTTTCAACAAAATCTTTTTGCATGTTTATGTAATACATTGTAAACTCTTTTGATGTTGCCGCATTTATTTCCCCACCAAAATTTTCAACATTTTTGATAAAGCTGTCCCCATGATAATTTTTGCTTCCTTTAAACATTAAATGTTCTATAAAATGGGAAAGTCCTGCTTGCGAAATTTTTTCGTCAACAGACCCAACTCTTACAAAAACTATTGCCGAAGCAGTTAAACTATTTTCATTATTTATAAGTATAGAAGTAAGTCCATTGTTATATTTCATTTATTTCTCGTTATTTAAATCCTGAATCCAACCGTTTTCTAAGCCGATTTTTTCAAGATATTTTACCGCTTCTTCATATTCTTTTTCAGTTAAACAGCGAGACAATTCTTTAAACTCGTGAGCTTTATTTGCGGTATAATACTGTGACATCAAACTTACAAAAGTGTCCGTTGAAAGTTCTTTGGCTATAAAATCTAAAGCATTTTTAGTATTTTTAAAGATGCTCGGCAAAACTAAATGCCTTACAATAATTCCTCTTTTTGCAATTCTGTTTTTATCAAGAGTTAAACTGCCTACTTGTCTTTTCATCTCTTTTAAAGCTGTGCAATTTACTTCAACATAATTTTTAATTCCAGAATATTTAAAAGCCAATTCATCACTTAAATATTTTATGTCTGGAAGATATATGTCAATTATTCCTTCAAGTAGTTTTAAAATTTCCACGCTTTCATAACCACTGCAGTTATATACTATAGGTATTGTCAGTCCTCTTTTGCGGGAAAGATAAACCGCTTTTGCTATGTGAACACTGTAGTGTGTTGGTGTAACAAAGTTTATGTTATGAACGTCATAATCTTGAAGCCGGAGCATAGATTCAACTAAATCATCAAAAGATATTTCTCTTCCGTTGCCAAACTGACTAATAGGATAGTTTTGGCAAAAAACGCAGTTTAAATTACAGTTAGAAAAAAAGATTGTTCCAGAACTTCTGCTGCCACTTATAGGAGGTTCTTCGCCGATATGCGAATTGCAGCTTGCAGTAAATATTTTATGTGACGTACGACAAAACCTTTTATTTCTGTTTACTTTACATTTTCTTGGACAAAGCTCACACTTGTCCATAATAGAATAAAGTTTTTCTATATTTCCTTCAAAGTCAATCATATTGCATTCCTGCTTTGAGATAATCAATTGATTAACGTGATAGGTTTACTGCCAAAATGCAAAGATGCGCTCGTCCGGACTTGAACCGGAATCACCAGCTCCGGAGGCCGGCGCTCTATCCATTAAACTACGAGCGCATGCAATCCTATAATAATTATAGCAATTTTGCATATGAACTTACCGTCTAAACACATCTGTTTTTAAATGTTGCTTGCAACCGTTTATATCTAAATAATCTATTTCTATTTTTTTTCTGTCTTGCAACATTCATTAGTGGTAAACTCAGTCATAGTTAAGCATTCTTCTCTAGAACTTATTTTTCCAGACGAGTAAAAGTATCATAGGGTTAATCCATTATTATAAGAAGCCCATTGTTGCTATGCTCTTTTGTGCTTCGTGACGCATCTACAACTATTATGCGTTTTAATATCCTCGCTTGAACCATATCAATACATACACATCTTTCATGCAAATATAAAATTTTCTTGAGATTATCAATCAGCAAAGTCGTCTCTTCGTCTATTTGTTACAGAGATATAAGGTATTTTTGAGCATTCTTTAAAACTTCTTCTACTTTAGACAACTCTTTTGAACCGCCTTGGGCAAAATTTGGCTTGCCACCACCTGAACCACCAATATCTGCAGCAATAGCTTTAGCTATTTTACCTGCGTTAATGCCCTGCTTAACATAATCTTCAGTAGCAGAAACTATAAAAATTGTCTTTCCCTTATGTTTTGAAACCAACAACAATATTGCAGACTTCAATTTTTCTTTCAATTGATCGGATATTATTCTTAATTTCTTTGCGTCTACACCATCAATTATAACAGACAAAAAATTAAAACCGTTAACATCTTTAGCCTGTTTAACATAAGAATCCACTTCGTTTGAAATCAATCTGCCTCTTAAAGCATTTAATTCAAATTCTAATTTTTTATAATCAACAACATATTTTTGGGCTTTATCTATAAGCTCACCTTTTGAAGTATTTAATATTGCCGCTGTCCCAACAAGAGAATTTTCTTCGCCTAAAATATAATTTTCTGCAGCAACTCCTACAACAGCTTCTATACGCCTCACTCCTGCCGCAACAGAAGACTCAGAAATAATTTTAAACATGCCTATCTCACCAGTTCTGTTTATATGCGTACCGACGCATAGTTCCATTGAATAATTATCTTCGCCACTTTCACGCTTTACAGAAACTGTTCTTACAGTGTTGCCGTACTTTTCTCCAAACAATGCCATTGCCCCTGCATTGCGGGCTTGGTCAATATCCATAGTTTCAATACAAACTGCCGAATTTGCTCTTATAATAGAGTTAACAGTTTTTTCTATTTTTATTAACTCTTCTTTTTTTATAGCTGAGAAGTGAGTAAAGTCAAACCTTAAGAACTCATCGGTTACAAGGGAACCAGCCTGAGCAACATGCTCTCCAAAAGTTTCTCTTAGAACTTTCTGTAAAATATGCGTGGCAGTGTGATGACTTGCAATTTGTTTTCTGCGATCAACATCTATTTTAGTAAACACTTCTTGTCCAACTTTTGCTATGCCCTCTAGAGCTTTTACTTTATGAACAAAAAAACTCCCTATAGGCTTGTACACATCTTCTACAATACTTTTAAAGTTAGCGTTTTCTATCTTACCGACATCTGAGATTTGTCCACCAGAATGAGCATAGAACGGCGTTTGAGAAAGAATTATCTCACCTTCCTGACATGACTTCAATTCAGACACTTCTTTCCCGTCTTTTATTAAAGCTAAAATATTACCTGAGCTTATGTAATTATCATATCCTGTAAAAATAGTATCGCCGATTCTTTTCTGCAATAAAGAATAAAAAGTTATATCTTTTTCTCCCGAACCACCCCATGCCGTACGCGATTTTTCTTGAGCTGTTTCTTGTTCCGACTTAAAACCTACCTCATCAAAACCAATCCCATTTTCAGAAGCAATTTCCCTTGTTAAATCATGAGGAAATCCGTAGGTGTCGTAAAGCTTAAATATATCTTTTCCGCTAAGACTATTAATACCTTTAGCTTTATAAGATCCCATTATGCCTGAAAGCATATCAGAGCCTGATTCTAAAGTTTCCAAAAATTTTTCCTCTTCTATTTTTATAATGGAACGTATCTTGCTTAACTTGGAAGACAGCTCAGGATATGCAGACTCCATAATATTAAAAACTGTGGGAACAAGCTCATTTATGAAAGGCTTACTATAGCCGTAAAGCTTGCCTTGTCTTAAAGCTCTTCTCAAAATTCTTCTTAAAACATAGCCTCTGCCTTCATTTGACGGTAGAACCCCATCTGAAATCAAGAAGGTTACAGCTCTAGAATGGTCTGCTATCATCCTAAGTTTTGATACATTTTTGGATTCATATTTTATTTTTAAAAGGTCTGCAGCTGCATTTATAATATGTATAAATAAGTCGGTATCAAAAATACTTTTCTTGCCATTTGCCACAGTGACCATTCTCTCAAGACCCATGCCTGTATCTATGTTTTTTCTAGGAAGATTTTTAAGCGAGCCATCCGCTTGTCTATCAAACTGCGTAAACACCAAATTCCAAATTTCAAGATGCCTGTCACATATACAAGCTGGACCGCAACTTGGCTTACCGCAGCTCATTTCCGGACCTAAATCTATTAAAATCTCAGAACATGGACCGCAAGGACCAGTGTCTCCCATATTCCAAAAATTTGTATCGTCACCCTTTTTAATAATTCTATTTTCTGGCACTATCTTCTTCCATATTTCTACTGCCTCATAGTCGTCTTTATATACAGTTATATAAAGCTTGTCTTTTTGCAAATCCATATTCTTGGTTAAAAATTCCCAAGCCCAAACTATAGCTTCTTTTTTGAAGTAATCGCCGAAAGAAAAGTTTCCAAGCATTTCAAAAAAAGTGAGATGCCTTGTAGTTACTCCAACTTGTTCTATATCTGACGTTCTAAAGCATTTTTGACAGCTTGCCGCTTTTGTAAAAAACTCTTTACTTTGACCCAAAAAATGCTGCTTAAACTGCACCATGCCAGCCGATGTAAAAAGTAATGTTTTATCACCAGATGGGATAAGCAAGTCTGAAGGGACTATAACACAGCCATTTTTTTCAAAAAAATTAAGAAATTCCGCTCTGATTTTAGATGATGATTTATTCATAATGACAAAATTTTACTAAAAATTTTATACCGTCGCAAGTTATAGCCTTTACAAGTTTTACCAAACAAAAATTTTATAAGAGGAGGGCTAAAAAAGGTTTAAAATTCCTGATAGAATTAATATATTGAAAAACTTTCAAAGAGTATAAAATAAAAGACTCCGGGAAACAAATGTTAATTCCCCAGGATCCTTTCAAACTTCATTAGTAATCGCTTCTACTCACAATACTCATCTCGATCTAGTGCCATCTGATACTAAATGATTAAAAGAATTGTGAATTTTAAAAAACAACATGCTTTTTAATCATGCCTTAAAGCATCAATAGGATTTAGCAGAGAAGCTTTTCTGGCAGGCCATACTCCAAAAATTAATCCTATAAATACTGAAAAACAAAAACCAAGAATTATTGAAAAAGGTGTGATAATTGTATCCCAATCTGCAAATTTGCTTATTATAAAAGATATTCCTGCTCCAACAATTATTCCTATAAGTCCACCAACACAACAGACAAAAATAGATTCTATTATAAATTGGAATAAAATATCCATGTTGTTTGCTCCTATAGCTTTTCTCAAACCTATCTCTTTAGTTCTTTCAGAAACGGAAACAAACATTATGTTCATAATTCCGATTCCACCCACAAGCAAACTTATAAAAGCTATGGATCCTAAAAGAAGTGAAAATGCTTTTCCCATCGCTTCCATTGCCGCTTGAATTTCCGCCATATTAATTACTCTTACCGCATCTCTTTCAGATGACGGTAATCTATGGGTAAACAATAATCTTGTTTTTATATCTTCACCTACTTTATTCATATCGGCGCCATCTTTAACTTGAACTTCAAGATAATGCAATTCTTTTGAACCAGCAAACCTATACATTGCTGTATTCAAAGGAATAAGAACTTTATCATCTTCATCACCATAACCCTTAGATCCCTTTGTCGGCAAAACACCTATGATTTGAAAATCTATTCTGTTGATTTTTATATATTCACCTACAGGATTGAAGTCTTCATTGCCAAAAATTTCTTTGACAACTGTTTTTCCTAAGACTACGACTTTCGCTCTTAGATTGTCCTCATCTTTAGTAAAAAATCTTCCTAAAATAGGATGTGATACTCTTGTTTTTGGAAAATTCGGCGACACGCCCTCAACTCTTGTATTACAGTTATTGCCTTTTGCAACAACTTGACCGCGCACTGTAATATAACCAACAATACCTTCATCTTCTATTTCTGGAATATTAATTTCTAAATCGCGAATATCTTCCTCCAGTATTCTTATACGAAAGCCAGCATCATAAGAATTCCCTTGTTTTTGAGGTGAACCAGAAGAGATCATTAGGAGGTTTGAGCCAAGTCCTGAAACCTGATCTTCAATAGACTTCTTTGCTCCTGTCCCAACAGCAAGCATAGCTATCAAACTTGCAACGCCAATCATAACGCCAAGTATTGAAAGGATAGATCTCATCTTATTTCCCGTAAGAGACCCAAAAGCTTGTACACAATAATCTTTGATTCTTGCCAGCAAAAAAGGGTTTTTACGCTTAAACTGGCTAGAATTATGCTTTGACACGCTAGCACTTTCGGATTCAGTTTTCTCATCAGACAATATAATCCCATCTTGCACCTTTATTATTCTTGTCGCATAAGTCGTAAGTTCAAGCTCATGAGTAACCATAACTATGGTTATCCCTGAAGAATTCAAATCTTTAAGTATTTTTATAATTTCTTTTGTTGATTTTGTGTCTAAATTGCCTGTAGGTTCATCAGCAAAAATTATAAGAGGTTTATTTATTAAAGCTCTTGCAATAGCAACTCTCTGTTGCTGTCCACCAGATATTTCACTTGGGCGGTGAGTTATACGTTCAGAAAGTCCTACTATTTCAAGTAGTTTAGCTGGATCTTCATGCTGCTGCACATCTTTTGACACTGAATACATTGACGGAAGAGCAACATTTTCTAATATTGTAAGTTTTGGTAAAAGATTAAACTGTTGAAAAACAAAGCCAAGATAATGATTCCTTAACGCTGCAAGCTCATTATCGGAATATTTTGAAATTTCTATGCCAGCAAGCTTATACGATCCTTCAGAATGCTTATCCAACAATCCTAGTATATTCAAAAGCGTTGATTTGCCGCTTCCCGAATGCCCCATAATAGCAACAAATTCACCTTGTTCTATGGTTAAATCTATGCCGTGAAGCACAGGAACATCAAGTTCTTCCAAATAGTATGTCTTTTTTACGCATTTAAGCTCTATTACGTTCATTATCTTTTATCCGGTTAACTGTATTATTTTTTAGTCATTAAAGATTTTTTCGTTTTTTTCTTATGCCCAAGAAGCACGACTGTTTCATCAGGATTTAGCCCTGACAGAATTTCAGTATATTTACCATCTGAAACACCTGGCTTTACTTCTCTTGTTTTGGACTCATATTTTCTTGAATTTTCTGTTTTCACCATTACTGTTTTTTTACCATCTTTCTCAGTAATAAAAACATTTGGGATAGACAACGCACCGTCTTTTGAATCAGCAGTTATAATTGTTGTGGCTGTCATGCCAGATCTAAACACTTCAGGGTTTTTCAAAGGTCTTACTTTTACTTCGTAAACTATAACATTGTTGATATTGGTGGAATCGTACGATATATGCTCTATAATACCTTCAAAATACTGCTTTGGATAAGCATCCAAAAACATGTTTACTTTATTGCCTATCTTGATATATCTAAAATCTGTCTCATCTATATTGACACTAACAATCAAATCGTCAGCCATACGTAAAACAGCTTCTGACTGAGTTATTGTTTGACCTGGCTCTTTTTCTCTACGGATAACGAATCCGTTCATAGGGGCAACTACAGGCGTAGGTTTATATATTTCCTGCCAACGTTGAAATTCCGATTCACCGACTGCTCTTGCAGCATCAATCATAGCGGCTCTCTCTGAAGAGCTTACCCAAAATATAATCTGTCCTCTCTTAACTGCATCACCTTCATTGACAAGAATCTCTTCAATTCTGCCTGGTACCGGAGATTTAATCGGAATCATATTCCTTGCAGTTACGCAACCAGCTACCCTAAACTCCATATGAAAATCTCTGGGTGTAAGCTTTGTTTCCTTCTCTATTATTTGTTTTGGTGAGCTTAGACCAGAAATAATTAAAAAAATTAAAATAAAAATTCCGATACCAATAATAATTAATTTTTTCTTGTGTTTCATTTATTTATCCTCTTTATCTTTAATCAAAACTTTTCCCAAAAACCGTATCCAGTTTATTTTAGACAAAATAGCTCTTTGCCTGAAATTCAACATATTCTTTTGATATATTATGTAACTATCTTCAATATTATACCAATCTTCATACGAAATAAGTCCATTTATATACTTTCTCTTTGCTATATCCGTCTGCAATTTACAAGATTCAAGATAGAAATTACCAACTGTAAGAATTTCATAATCGTTAACCCAGTTATTGTAGACTTGTATAGCGTTTAACTTGAGCTTATTTTTTGTATTTCTAAAATCTTCAGCAGCTATTTTTTCTTGTGCTGCGGAAGATTTTGTATCAAAAAATCTTTTCCCTCCACTAAACAACAGATAACTCAGATTTAACGTAGTGGTCCAAGATTTATTTTCATTCAAAATTTTATTTTTATCGTATCTGTGACAATTAATCTCTCCTATAAAATCAATAGTTGGCAACCATTGTCCTTTGTTCGACCAATTCATGGCTTTAGCATAATCAAGAGTATACTTTGCCAACAAAAAGTCAGGAATTTTTATTATAAGATTGCCAAAATCAGGCTTTGATATTATTTCTTTATCAACAACAATTCTCTCATCGGTTTCTAAAATCGTTACATCGTCATTTCTACCTATCGCTACAAGCAAAGCGACGGAGTCTGTTTCTATTGCCCTTTGAGTTTTTTCCAATTCATACTCAATCATTTTAACATCAGCTTCAATTCGCCTAAGAGATCCCATATCCGCATTTCCAGAATGATACCTAAGTTTCACTAAATCCCTATTTTCTGTTCTTCTATGTTTAATTTGTTTATATAAATCAATTGCCTCATAAGTGTACATAAGATTAACGTATGCACTATACGCGTCACAAATCGCATTAGAAACAGCTCTTGTATAACTTTCCTGAGCAGCTTTTAACTTTGCTGACAAGGCTTTTGTTGCATTATATTGGCTAAATCCAGAAAATAAAGACATTTTACTTTCCAACCCATAGGAGTAATATTTGGCGCCCATCCTTACAGTTTTTCCCGCATCTTCGGTCATTCTTGTTTCATAGAAACCTCCTCTTCTTTGTGTCACAGAGTTTAAAAATCTAATAGCAGGCAAGAATGAGCTAAAAGAACTATACAATGACTGCTTTGCTATGTATAAGTCATGCTGAGCTTTAGCAATAGATGGATTGTTTTGCAAAGTTTGTGATTCAACTATTTCTGCAGTAATTTTCTCAGCATAAATATAAGAACTTGCTATCAGAACAAATACCAACACTATAAAAACTTTCTTCATATGATGTATTCCTTCAGTTTAGAGTTTCAGGCTAAGACTATAATGTGATTGTATTAATCTTTTTAAAGCATTGCAATTCTTTTTGTTATTATTGCAAAATATTGCATAGTTTATTATTATTATTGTGTCATTAGATGTAAGAAAGTGTGAATTATATTTCATCCTTCAGTCTTCTTTTTTCATACAAAAAATCAAAAAACACAAAAAATATAGTAAGTTAATTTTTATAAACTTTTGAATCTATAAAAAAATTGCTAGACTTCAGTTATAGTAACTTTATCTTAGAAGAGGATAACTGTGAACAATCCTAACCGTGTATGGATTCTGACATGTTTTGGAACAGCAGTTGGAACAGGTATTTTATTTTTGCCTATTAGAGCAGGTCTTAGTGGCATTTGTCCGATTTTGTTTTTGACCTTAATTATATTTCCCATAACATACATTTCTCATAAAGGAATAACTAGGATCGTAGCATCTTGTCCTAAAGAAACTGATATTGTAGGCGCAGTAGAGTATGATTTGGGACACACCACTGGATTTATTGTCTCTATTCTTTATTTTTTGTCTATTGCTACTACTTGCGTTGGCTATGCCACAGCGCTAACTAATATGCTAGATGCATTGCTGACAAATCATTTCCATATATATCTATCAAGACCTTTTTTAACATTTGTTATTCTTGTAGGTATGACGGCTGTGATGCTTTGTAATAAAAAAGTTATGGTAATAGTTACTTCAATTTTTACTTTTCCGCTAATAATAATGCTATTGGCAGTTTCTTTATATATGATTCCTAAATGGAACCTATCCACATTTTATCAGGTGTCTTTTAATTTGAAATGCTTTATTAAAAATACTCTATTGCTATTGCCTATTTTAATTTTTGCAATGAATTTTTCACCTGTCTGCTCTTCTCTTGGAGCGTTCTATAAAAAGAATTTTACTTCTACAGAAGACGCTATTAAAAACTCTGACCATGTTGTAAAATGGACGTCTATTCTTTTGCTTGTTTTTGTTATGTTTTTCGTATTATCCTTATTTTTCTCAATAAATCCTAAAATTTTACTAAACGCCGGAGAAAAAAACATTGACGCTTTAACCGCCATAGCCATAGCATACAACACTCCTATATTTTTGTATAGTCTTCCCATAATAGCATTTCTTGCCATTTCAAGTTCTTATTTCGGGCATTTTGAAGGAGCAAGAGAAGGAGTTTGCGGAATTATAAAACAACTTGCCACATGGAATAATACAGAACTTAAAGAAAAGATAAATATTAAAAAAATAAAAATGGGTTGCACTATAATACTTGTAGCTCTGTTATGGATTTTTACAGTTTACAATCTGCCAGTTCTTTCAATTATAAGTGTGGTTTCTTCGCCTATAATAGCTATTTATGCATATTTAATGCCTGTTATATTTATGAAAAAAGTTCCAAGACTTCGCATATATCAGTCAAAATGGGCTGCATTTGTTTTTGTAATAGGTATAATTACGATTGTAGGATACTGTCTAGGACAGGTTATGTAATCAAAGGATAATTTATGTCAACAAAAAATCTAGATAAAATAATTATTATGTCTGTAGTTTGATTTAAATTGTCAAAAGAAAATAGGATTTATAGCAAAAACAAACTATAGGGATATCAGGGGTGCTAAGTCTATTTGGCAAAAGTTGTTGAAAACGCTGAAGAGATAGCGCTTGAACATCAACTAGGGACATACATGTGGATAATGTGCAGATTTCATGCATTGAACATAATGTAATTGTAGCAGTAAAAGCTTGCAACGCCGCTCTTATAGCCCCATACAAATGAGTTGATACAAATACGCACAAAATGCCAATTTGACACTACTAGTTTAGTGCAATGCGTTAAATCGGCAAGGATGCGAGGAGTTGTAAGTTGAAAGAAACAGCAATGAGATGATTAGAGCTGTCTGCATGGCATGCATATTGCTATTATATAATTGTCCTCTCAACAAAAGAGTTTATATACTTAAATAAAGCTGCCATCGTCTAGCGGTTCAGGATATCGCCCTCTCAAGGCGGAGATCACGGGTTCAAATCCCGTTGGCAGCGTTTCTATTTACAATCAAGTTAGTGCTGCGCCCATAGCTCAATTGGATAGAGCGTTTGACTACGAATCAAAAGGCTAGAGGTTCAACTCCTCTTGGGCGCGCATAAGAAAATAATTATTAAGCGTTTTGCTTATGCAAAAAGCATCCCTATGAAGCTAATACCTGAGTATTTTAGTATTAAGGTTTTATGAATACAATGTAATTTCTTTATTTATGTATATAGCTGGAACCATTATTTATATACTTATTCCGACTACGGCAACTCCAAGGGATTTTATTGACAGAACTATTAAATGCATAAACCTATTTTTTTAAAGCATATCTGTTTGTATTTTCCCAACAAAATTTGTTTTGAAGCTTTTTCAGCTCAAATACAATCTGGCGACCGCATTGCAATAATAGGCAATAACGGCTCAGGCAAATCTACTTTGTTAAAAATTATTAAAGGCGATATAGAGACTTCCAACGGCGAAGTTATAAACAGCAAAAATATAGTTTTCGGATATGTTCCGCAGCTGATTTTGGAATATGACGATTTGAGTGGTGGCGAAAAATTTAATAAAGCTTTAAGCCATGCTTTTTCGCAACATCCTGATATTCTGCTCTTAGATGAACCGACAAACCATTTAGATTTAAAAAACAGAAATTCTCTAATAAAAATGCTTAATTTTTATAAAGGAACTTTGATTATCGTATCGCATGATGTTGAACTTTTAAGAAATTCTATAGACACTTTATGGCATATAGACAACGGACAAATAAAAATTTTTAACGGTAAATACGACGATTATCGCAATGCAATTTTACAAGAGCACCATAGTATTGAAAATGGCTTTAGCTCATTAGCAAAAGAAAAAAAAGAAGTCCACAAATCTTTAATGAAAGAACAAAAAAGAGCAAAAAAAGACAAACAATACGGCGAAAAACTTGTAAAGCAAAAAAGATGGCTACCAGCTTTAGGAGATTTAAAAAAATCTTCAGCAAACAAAACTACTGGAAATAGAAAAGCTGCAATCGCAGACAAAAGGAATTATTTAAACGAACGACTATCAAATTTAAGACTTTCTGAAATCATAAAACCAACATTCTCTTTGACTGCAAAAGATGTGAGGTCTAAAATAATTGTCTCTATAAGTGATGGACAAATACGTTATGGTGACAAAATAATTCTAAGCGGAATAACTTTGTCAGTATCTGGAGTCGAACATTTGGCTATGCTCGGCGATAATGGGTCTGGCAAAACAACTTTGATGAAAGCTATTTTAAACGACCCTCAAGTTATAAAAACAGGGTCTTGGGACTTGCCTGATAATTCCGATGTAGGATATTTGGATCAGTATTATAGTTCTTTAGATAGTTCTAAAACTGTTTTAGAAACCTTAACCGATATAACGACTAACAAAGCGCATTCCGAATTAAGAGATTTGCTTAATAGTTTTTTGTTTAAAAAGAATGAAGAAGTAAACAAAACTATATCAGTCTTATCAGGTGGCGAAAGAGCAAGGCTAGCTCTTGCAAAAATTGCCATTCAAACGCCGAGATTGTTGCTTATAGACGAAATTACAAATAATATAGATTTAGACACAAAACAGCATGTCATTCAAGTTTTAAGAGAATACCCAGGAGCGATGATAATTATTTCACACGATTCAGCCTTCCTTAAAGAAATAAATATAACGCATTACTACCCACTATAAAACTCCTAAACCCTACATAGTGCATGACAATTTCGCACCACATTTAGCATTTAGATATTGTGTAATCAGCCATTCATTTTTAGCTATGAAATTTTCAATCTTATTATTGTATTTTCTGGAAAAAGAGAAAGGTCGCCTTTAACATGAATTTTAACAGACTGATTTGCTTTGCCGGGAGCAAGCTCATCAACAAGTCTGTTATTGTCTTTATTATAAATTTCACTTAATACAACTTTAGCAGGCTCAAATTTAAACGGAGAAAGAATTTCTATTTCATCGCCTTTTTTTAGCTTGTGCCTTAGTTCTATTGTCAAAAATTCATTGTTATTGTCTTTAACAATGCCAGCATTTCGGTAATCACTTTTGCTTGACGTATCGTCATATCCTTGAGCTTCCTTCTTAGGAATACCGTCAAAAAAACCTAACGTATAACCGCGATTTTGCAAAGTGAATAATTCTTTCATATACTTGATCGGTGACCAACTTTCAGAATTGTCAAAATAATCGTCAATGGCTCTCCGATAAACCCTTGCAGTTTGAGCTACATAGTATTCACTCTTGTTTCTTCCTTCAATTTTAAGCGAATCTATTCCTGCATTTATAATTTTATCCAGCTTAGGCATAAGACACAAATCTTTAGAATTTAAAATATATGTCCCTTTGTCATCTTCTTCCATTTCAAGATATTCGCCATGTCTCAATTCTTCTTCAAGAAGAAGTTTGATTTTGTACTTCCATCTGCAAGAATGCGCGCATGCCCCTTGGTTGGCGCTTCGCGATGCCAGAAATGCCGACATCAAACATCTTCCAGAATAACTTATGCACATGGCTCCATGTATAAACATTTCAAGTTTTATATCTTTGCATTTTTCTCTTATCTCTTTAATTTCAGAAAAACTCACCTCTCTGCCCAATACACATAAAGAAGCTCCCATATTTTTCCAAAAATCAATAGTAAGCCAAGAACAAACATTCGCCTGCGTTGAAATATGCAACGGAATATTTGGAATCTCTTTTTTTATGTATTGGAATATTCCGGGATCAGAAATAATTATTCCATCAGGATTTAAAATTTTTATAGTTTTTGCAAAATCCTCAAGTTTTGAAATATCTTTGTTATGCGAAAATAAATTAAGAGTAAGATAAACTTTTTTCCCAAGATTATGAGCAAAAGAAATTCCTTCAGCCATCTCTTCCAGTGAGAATTTTGATTTTGCTCTTAATGACATCTCTGGGATACCTACATACACGGCATCTGCTCCGTAAAGAAAAGCGGTCTTCAATTTTGGAAATGACCCCGCAGGCAATAATAACTCAGACTTTTCTGCGATATTTTGTGGCATAAAATTAACCCTTAATTTATACTCTTAAAGTTATTTGTATTAAGATGCATTGGGCGAACACAATTTTTTCTATTTTCCAACTCTGCTAATTTATTCCAATAATTCTTTATTAAACAACATATCTACATATAAGTTTTTTTATACGGAATTAACATACAAAATGTATATATTTAGTGTCAAATATATTATCAACTCAAATTACAGCTTATAATTTGCATAAAATTCAATAATATTGTAAATTTTTGTCCTGCTGCAAGTTGTAATCAATATCTTGCATGCTTCAGTTTGCTGATTTGAAATCTAGTAAACAGTAATTACTAAAATTTAAAATGAGTTTAAACTTAATTAAAAGGAAGTTTGCAAAGTTTTTGTATGCCTAAAAATGTGTAGGAGAGATGGCCGAGCGGTTTAAGGCGCAGTCCTGGAAAGACTGTTTATCCGAAAGGGTAACTAGGGTTCGAATCCCTATCTCTCCGTCAGTCTCTATTTTACAGCATCGTAAAGTTTGAAAAACAGAATATTTTTCTATAAATATTCTACAAAAATAGCTTGACAAAGTTAATGCCGAATATTATATTACTGATATTAAAAAGAATATTTATAATATGAAAACGAACAAGATGATTTTAAAAGACAATCAAATCGTTAGTGTTTCTGTTTATGTCAGCTTTTTTAAAGATAAACAGCATGGA
>JAITAQ010000011.1 GCA_031283985.1 Endomicrobium sp.
AGCAAGAAATATAAAGAGGGAGAAAATGAATATAATCGTTTGCATTAAGCAAGTGCCTAATACTACGAACGCTCAAATTGATCATGAAACAGGTAGATTAGAGAGAGATGGATTGGAATCTATAATAAATCTTTTTGACGAATATGCCATAGAAGAAGGCGTAAGAATAAAGGAGAGAGTCGGAGGAAAAGTAACTGCTATTACTATGGGACATCCTCAGGCTGAAGCTGTTTTAAGAGAAGCTATAGCAAAAGGTGCGGACGAAGGCGTTTTGTTAAGTGATAAAGCTTTTGGTGGAGCTGATACTTTGGCTACTTCTTACGTTTTATCAACAGCTGTAAGATTTTTAGGAAATTTTGGTATAGTTATTTGCGGTAAACAAACTTCAGATGGGGATACCGCCCAAGTCGGACCAGGAATTGCTGAAATGTTGGGTATTCCACACATTGCTTACGTTAAAAAAATAGAATCAATTAATGATAAAACTATAAAGGTTGAGAGAATGATGGAAGACGGCTACGATTTGATAGAAAGTTCGATTCCTGTTCTTTTGACTGTAGTTAAAGAAATAAATAATCCAAGAGTAGCGTCATTGAAAGGCAAAATAGTGGCAAAAAATGCTGTTATTAAAGTTTTAGATGCTACGGCAATCGGTGCTGATGTAAAAAGGACGGGTCTTAATGGATCTCCGACGCAGGTTATGAAAATATTTACTCCTCCACAAAGACCGGTCGGAGAAAAATTTACTGGAGAACCTAATAAAGTTGCTGTTGCTTTAGTAAAGAGGTTATCTGACCTAAGCCTTATATAAAGAGAGAATTTACTTTTTAAAGTAAAGTTTTCTTAGAACGGAGAGAGTTTAAATGGCAAATAACATAAAAGTATTAAACGATAAGTGTGTTGGCTGCGAACAGTGTGCAGTGGTATGTCTTTTTGGCGCTATTTCAATGGTTGAAAGACCTGAACACAAAAAAAAATTTAAGTTGGCTGTTATAGATTTGAATAAATGTACTTATTGCGGAAACTGTTTTCAAACTTGCAAGTTTAATTCTATAGAGATTAAGAAAGACGAACATCAAGCTGGCGTTGATAAAAGCGAATATAAAGGGGTATGGGTTTATGCCGAACAAAGACACGGCGAAATCTCTGGTGTTGTATATGAACTTTTAAACGAAGGGAAGAGACTTTCCAAACAATTAGGAACGACTCTAAGCGCTGTTTTAATCGGCGACAACATAAAATCAAAATCTCAGGATTTGATAAACAGAGGATCGGATAAAGTTTACGTTTGTGACGATCCTGTTTTTATTGAATTTCAAGATGATGCTTATACCAGCATATTAACTCAGCTTATAAAGAAAGAAAAGCCAGAAATTATTTTGATGGGTGCCACAAATATAGGGCGTTCTTTTGCTTCAAGAGTAGCGGCAAGAATACATACTGGTCTTACTGCAGATTGTACGTCTTTGGAAATTGACCTAGAAACAAGAAATCTTCAACAGACGAGACCTGCCTTTGGCGGAAATATTATGGCTACTATTTTAACAACAGCCCATCGCCCTCAGATGTGTACAGTAAGGCACAAAGTTTTCAAAGAAGCAAAGGTTGAAGAAGAAAGAAAAGGCGAGATTGTTGATTGTAAAATTGATGTTGCAACTTTAGTAAACAGAACAAAGTTTTTAGGCTTTATAAAAGGCGAAAACTCTAATGTTAATATTGGCACTGCTGATATTATTGTAGCTGGAGGAAGAGGACTTGGTAAATCCGAAGGCTTTAAACTTCTTAAAGATTTGGCTGAACTTCTTGGTGGGGCAGTAGGTGCTTCAAGAGCAGCTGTAGATTCTGAGTGGATACCGTACTCGTACCAAATAGGTCAAACAGGCAAGACTGTTGCTCCGAAGGTTTACATAGCGTGCGGAATATCTGGTCAAATACAGCACACTGTCGGTATGAACTCTTCGGATATTATAATAGCTATAAACAAAGATGCATCTTGCCCTATGATGCAGACTGCGACGTATGCTCTGGAAGGTGATTTGTATGAAATAATTCCTAACATAATAAAAGAGATAAAGTTTATAAGGTGCAACTAAGCATTTATTAATTCAACTGAATATATATTTTTTTGTCTTTATGTTTTGGTTTGCGTGAAGTATAAGCTGGAGGTTTTAAAAGTAAAGATAGTTTTTGTAGATAAACCAATAGGAGATGTAAAATGCCGAAAAAAGCAATGGACGTTAAACTGGAGCATGATAAAAAACAGACATTAGTAGTAGATACTCCTAAGGCTCTTAATACTCTTTTGGTTCATGTAAAAAAGGCGCAAGAAATTTATTCAAACTTTACTCAAAATCAGGTTGACAAAATTTTCAAAGCCGCAGCTATTGCGGCTAATCAAGCAAGAATTCCTCTAGCAAAAATGGCAGTTGAAGAAACTGGCATGGGAATAGTTGAAGATAAAGTTATAAAAAATCATTTTGCTGCTGAGTATATTTACAACAAACATAAAGATGCCCACACTTGCGGACTTATAAGCGAAGACAAAGCCAACGGAATTAAAATAGTTGCCGACCCTATCGGAATTATCGCAGGCGTAGTGCCGACTACAAATCCTACTTC
>JAITAQ010000048.1 GCA_031283985.1 Endomicrobium sp.
TTGTCTGATGTTATAAGAGATATAATGAAAGAAGCTGAACTTGAGACTACAAGAGAAAATCTTATTACGTTCGGTACAAAGCTTCGTGAAGAAAACGGCAACGGAGTTTTAGTAAAGAAGGTTTTAGAGAAAGCAACCGATGAAGGCAAGTATTGCATAACTTCAATAAGGCATTCGGAAGAGGTAAGCGAACTTAGAAAAAGAAAAGATTTTGTATTGATAAATATTGACGCTCCTCAGGGTGTTCGTTTTGAAAGAATGCAAAAAAGGAAAAAACTTGGCGATCCTCAAACATTGGAAAAGTTTATAGAGCTTGAAAAAAAAGAATCTCAGACTTCAGGTTCAGGACAGCAACTTAGAAAAACAGCCAATATGGCAGATATCACTTTTATAAACGACTCAAATAATATGTCAACTCTTAAAGCGACATTGGACAATCTTGTAGAAAATTTTGAAAAAGAAAGAAGAAATCTTTGATGTTGTAGTTATCGTCTGCGGTGATTCTGAAATGATGGCAGTCATATTCTTATCTCTATAAGTGCTATATAAACTATATTATTGTGTGGTTAAGAAAAGCTCGTAGGTTAATAAAATTGAGAGAGAGAGAATATATTTAAATGGATTTTTTGGTTTTAAGTTTAATATAATAAAAACTAAAGATTTTAAAGAAGCAATAGTTACAAGAGTCGGTGTTATTATTGACGAAATAAAGCAAAAAAACAATGGAATTAAAATTGGTTAAAATTTGTATTTTGCGTCGAAGTTATAGATTATATATGCACTTACGGATGGTTTTAATTTGCAGTCGGCGTTTTCAACATGTTATTTATGGCTATTTAACGGAAAGTTCAATAGGAGATAAATGAGTATTTTTGAAGCTTTTATGATGGTATGTTTTGGCGCAGCTTGGCCTTTTTCAATATATAAGTCTTATAAGTCAAGAACTAATAAAGGAAAGAGTTTGGAATTTTTGATAGTTGTGATAATAGGCTATATATGCGGTATAACTCATAAAATATTTTATAACTATGACAATGTAATTTTTTTATATCTCTTGAATTTTACGATGATTTTAATGGATTTTTGCTTGTATTTTAGAAACAGTTTGATTACCAAAAAGCAGAACCGCACTTAAAATCAGAGTTGAGTATATCTTTATAGGTTTTCTCTACCAAAAGATAAATATTTATAATATTATTTTATTGTACTTTTACTTAAACCTATACACTGAATAGAAATAACAATCATAAATATCTTTAATTTAATTTGTTTGACTTTTAGTTGTATTTTAAGTACACTTTAACGAAATAAAATGGATTATGAAAAAAGTTGCCTGCATGTCCTAAAAATTTCCTGCTAGGATATTTTTAGGGCGTTTTTACGTGTAAAATATGCGTATATTCAGTCGTTGTTTTCTGGAGGTCTAATGTTAAAAGAAGGGGAGTCACGAATTCCGTCTGGATGTGCGATAAGCGGTATTATAGATAAAAAGGGCAAAAGATTTAACGGTGAAGAAATTATTAAATCTATTGCTTTAATGCATGAAAGATCAAATGGTTTGGGTGGCGGTTTTGCTGCTTATGGTATTTATCCCCAATATAAAGAACTTTATTCTTTTCACATTTTTTACGACAATCTAAGCATTAAAACCCAAGTAGAGGACTTCCTTGCAAAACATTTTGAAATAGAAAGTGCTGGAAACATCCCTACGAAATCTGTTCCAAATATAGAAGACCAACCACTAATATGGCGTTATTTTGTTTATCCAAAAATTTATATGTCAAAAAAAGAAGTGATAGATGAAGACGAATTTACTTTTAGATGTGTGATAAAAATAAATAGAGAATATAAAGGTGCATACATTTTTTCAAGTGGTAAAAATATGGGAGCTTTTAAAGGCGTAGGATATCCTGAAGATATAGGTGAATTTTTTATGTTGGACAGATACGAAGCTTACATGTGGACCGCCCATGGAAGATTTCCTACAAATACTCCGGGTTGGTGGGGTGGAGCGCACCCTTTTACAATGCTTAACTGGTCTGTAGTGCATAATGGTGAAATATCTTCTTACGATGCCAATAGGCATTTTGTTGAAATGTTTGGATATAAATGTACTTTGCAAACTGATACTGAAGTAATAACATATCTTTTTGATTTACTCATAAGGAAACATAAAATGCCGATGGATAAGGCATTAAAAGCGGTAGCAAGTCCTTTCTGGGACGATATAGAAAGAGAAAGTAAAGAAATCCAAAACGAACTTAAAAGCATTAGAATTGTTTACTCTAGTGCGCTTATAAACGGACCTTTTTCAATAATTTTGGGCTGCCAAAAAGGAATGATAGCATTAAATGACAGGATAAAACTTCGCTCTATGGTTATTGCAGAAAAAGGCGACAGAACTTATGTTGCAAGCGAAGAAAGTGCTATAAGAATAATATGTGATAATCCTGATAGGGTTTGGTCGCCAAGAGGCGGGGAAGCTGTTATTGCTTTATTGGAAGGTGAAAATAAATGAATTTAAATTTTAAAAGTCCATTATTTGAAGTAATAAGAGATGAAAAAAAGTGTATAAAATGCAAAGTTTGCGTTGTAGAATGTTCAAATAAAGTTCATTCTTACGATGAGAAAAAAGATGTTTTTAAAGCCGACGATATGAAATGCGTCAACTGTCACAGATGTGTGGTTCTTTGCCAAACAAGAGCTTTAATTATAAAAAAATACCCGCTTGAGTTTAGAGAAAATAAAAATTGGTCAGGAACAACAATAAAAGAAATTTATAAACAGTCTCAAACTGGAGGAGTGTTGCTTTCAAGTATCGGAAATCCCAACTCTTTTCCAATTTATTGGGATAAAATACTCCTCAATGCTAGCCAAGTTACAAATCCCTCAATAGATCCATTAAGAGAGCCTATGGAGACAAAAGTTATGATAGGCAGAAAGCCTGAAAAACTTGAATTTGACTCTAATGGAAAACTGATAACAAAAATACCTCCTCAAGTAAGCCTAAGCATGCCCATAATGTTTGCAGCTATGAGTTATGGAGCCATTTCAAAAAATGCACATGAATCTCTTGCTAAAGCTGCTGAGGAACTTGGTATTTGTTACAATACAGGCGAGGGCGGTTTAAATAAAGGTTTCTATAAATACGGGAAAAATACTATTGTTCAAGTAGCATCTGGAAGATTTGGCGTTCACAAGGAATATTTAGATGCTGGAGTTGCAATAGAAATTAAGATAGGACAGGGAGCAAAACCTGGAATTGGCGGACATCTTCCTGGGCGTAAGGTTGGAGAAGATGTTTCTGCTACAAGAATGATACCAGCAGGTTCTGATGCTATTTCTCCAGCGCCGCACCATGATATTTATTCAATTGAAGATTTAAGGCAACTTATATTTTCGTTAAAAGAAGTTACTCATTATGAAAAGCCAGTATTTGTAAAGATTGCAGCGGTACATAATGCTGCAGCTATAGCTTCTGGCGTGGCAAGAGCTGGAGCCGATGCAATTGTCGTTGATGGATTTCGCGGTGGTACTGGAGCGGCCCCGACGAGGGTTAGGGATAATGTGGGAATTCCAATAGAGCTTGCTTTGGCTTCAATTGATCAAAGACTAAGAGAAGAGGGGATAAGAAATCAAATTTCTTTATTAGTTGCTGGAGGTATAAGAAACAGTGCAGATGTAGTTAAGGCTATAGCTTTGGGAGCAGATGCAGTATGTATAGGAACCGCAGCTCTTATAGCTATGGGTTGTCATATGTGCCGCACATGCACTACTGGCAAGTGTAACTGGGGTATAGCAACTCAAGAACCTGATCTTGAAAAAAGATTAGATCCAGACATTATGTATAAACGTTTGGTTAATTTAGTCTCGGCGTGGAATTATGAGATTCAAGAAATGCTCGGTGGTATGGGAATAAACGCAATTGACAGTTTGCATGGCAATAGGCTTATGCTTAGAGGTATAGGTTTGAACGAAAAAGAACTTGAGATACTCGGCATCAAATATGCAGGAGAGTAAAATATGAAAAAAATAAAAGCTTTAGATATTTACTACCGTGAGCTTAATGATTCCATAGATAATGAAATAAAGACTGATAAAAGTATAATGTTGACTGATGTTTTTGGTCAAAGATATATAGGTAGAGGGTTGCCTCAAGGGGTTAAAATTAAAATACAAGGTACGCCTGGAAATGATATGGCAGTTTATATGGACGGAGCGGAAATAGAAGTATTTGGAAATGTGCAAGACGCTGTTGGAAACACTATGAACTCTGGAAAAATTATTGTTCATGGAAGATGTGGGGATACTCTTGGGTATGCCATGAGAGGCGGAGAAATATATATTGAAGGAAATGTAGGTTATAGAGTTGGAATTCACATGAAGGAATATAAGAAAATGAAGCCTTTGATTGTTGTCGGAGGAAAAGCCGGTGACTTTTTGGGTGAATACATGGCTGGCGGGGCTATTATTCTTTTGGCGCTTGACCTTGCAAAAGATGAAGAAATAGTAGGAAGATTTTGTGGCACGGGAATACATGGCGGGAAAATATATATAAACGGCAAAGTTGATAAATATAAATTTGGAAAAGAAATAGAAAAAGTTTCTTTAGATAAGGAAGATATTGTTTTTCTAAAAAGGCATATTGATTTGTATTCAAAATTTTTCAAAAAAGATTTGTTGCATTTAAAGATAGAATCTTTTTCAAAGTATGCGGCTGTTAACAAAAATCCGTATGCTAATATGTATTGCGCTAATTAGTTTAAATATATGTAGAGGTTTAAGAGATGAAAAATGAGAGTTTTTTTGATAAGCGATACAAAAAAGCTTATATTGAGCTTTCAAACGGAATAAAGCTTGAAGGCAGGTCTATTGGCGCAGCTGTTTCGGTAAGCGGCGAAATGGTATTTAATACGGGTATGCTTGGATACAGTGAGGCAATGACAGACCCTTCGTATTTGGGTCAGATTTTTGTGTTTAGTTTGTGTTTAATTGGAAATTATGGACTACCTTTTCCCGAAAACGGGGATTTTTTTTCGTCTCAAGGACATGAAAGTTCTTCAATAAAACCGCAAGGCATAATAGTTTCGGACATTTACAGCGGGTGCCATCACCATGATGGAGGGATATCTCTTGAAGATTGGATGAAAAAACAAGGCGTGCCGGGTATTGCTGGAATAGATACAAGGTATTTAGTGCAGATAATAAGAGAAAGTGGGAATCTTTGGGGAAGAATTGTTTCCGAAGGATCAAAACCTCAAAATAAAAGTAAATTTGAATTTTTAAAACATTTTGAAGACGGAGAATACATCGATCCATCAAAATTTAATTTAATGCCGTCGGTATCAACAAAAAAAAGACAAATAATAGGCAGAGGTTCTAAAAAAGTTGCGGTCATTGATTGTGGTGCAAAGTGGAACATTATGAGAATGCTTATAGAAAGAGGCTGTGAGGTGGAAGTATTGCCTTGGGATACAGATTTTTTAACAGTTAAATGTGATGGTTGGGTTATAAGTAATGGTCCCGGAGATCCTAAAAATACCGCAGATTTAGTTGAGAGATTAAAAAAGGACGTGCTAACTTTAAATAAGCCTATTTTGGGAATATGTTTGGGGCATCAGCTTTTAGCGTTGGCTTCTGGCGCTAAAACCAAAAGATTACGACATGGACATAGAAGCCATAACCAGCCTGTTTTTTCTCTTCCGGATAAAAAAGCTTATATGTCTAGCCAAAACCACAGGTATGCTGTGGAGAGAAATTCAATACAAGCAGGTTGGAAATTATGGTTTGAAAATGCCAACGATAATTCTGTTGAAGGTTTGAAACACAAAACAAAATCATTTATGTCAGTGCAGTTCCACCCTGAGGCTTCAAGTGGCCCAAATGATACGTCTTGGATTATGGACAAACTTGTGGGATTGTTATAGTGGAAGATATAAAAAAAAGCACTTACAGAAAGGGCTTAAAGAACGACATGTAAATTTAATTGCTATTGGTGGTTTACTTTAGGTATTGGATTGTTTCTTGCTTCGTGCAGAGTGCTATAGCTGCTCTATGTCATTGTATATAGTTATAAGTCTTTTATAAGCATTTGGAACAGGAAACATGTGTGTGTGGGGAATCAATATCGAGATTTCTAATCTATAATAAGCTCAAAAGTTGTTTTGTTACTACATTTAGTTGGAAAATATTTCAAACTTAAAATATCCTATATCGTTTTATCCATATTCAAATTATTTAATTTTTGGAGTTTTGATTCTTATATTTTTAACGTTTGTTATTGGTAAAGTTATAAGAGTTTCTATAATTTTGTGTCCACTTTGGCTGTTTTTTATATGTGGTTTATAAATTGTTTGTTAAAAAAATAATATGAAAACGATATAAAGAGGTAAAATATGCCAATTTTTGATTTTTTATCGCCCAAAAAAAAAAGAAAACAAAAAATTATTCTCCTTGGTTCTGGGGCGTTGTCTATAGGACAGGCAGGGGAATTTGATTATTCGGGTTCTCAAGCTGTAAAGGCGTTGGAAGAAGAAGGCTTAGAAGTAATAATTATCAATCCGAACATTGCTTCGGTCCAAACTAACAAGGGTACAAATAAAAAAGTCTATTTGTATCCTATTACTCCTTTTTGGGTTGAAAAAATTATTAAAATAGAAAAACCCGTTGCTATTATTTCAAGCTTTGGTGGGCAGACGTCGTTAAATTGCGTTATAGCCCTTGAAAAAAGCGGCGTTTTAAAGAAATACAATGTAAAAGTTTTGGGAACGCAGGTTAATGCACTTGAATTGTCAGAAGACAGAGAGCTTTTCGCGGGAAAAATGAAGTCTATAAATGTTCCTATAGCTAAAAGTCATGCAGTTTCTACGGTAGATGAAGCTTTAAAAACAGCCGAGCAAATAGGTTATCCTGTTATTACTCGTTCAGCTTTTGCTTTGGGTGGGCTAGGGAGTGGACTTGCAAAAAATTCTGTAGATTTAAAATGGCTTACGCAGTCGGCGTTAATGGCTTCTCCTCAAGTTTTAATTGAAAAATCTCTTTACGGCTGGAAAGAAATAGAATATGAAGTAATGAGAGACAAAACAGGAAACACCATAACAATATGCAATATGGAAAACTTTGACCCTATTGGAATACACACGGGAGATTCCATAGTCATAGCTCCGTGTCAGACAATAAATAACACAGAAAATAATATGCTTAGAGACACAGCCATTAAAATTGCCCAAAATGTTGGTATAGTCGGCGAGTGCAATGTGCAGTATGCTCTAAACCCTGAAGATTACGCTTTTTACGTTATAGAAATCAACGCAAGACTTTCTCGCTCCAGTGCTTTGGCAAGCAAAGCGACGGGTTATCCTATAGCTTATATAGCGGCAAAAATCATTATAGGATTTGACTTATTGGAACTAAAAAATCCTGTTACTGGTACAACGTCGGCATTTTATGAGCCTTCGCTTGATTACGTTACTTTAAAAGTTCCTCGTTGGGATTTAGGTAAGTTTACGGGGGTTTCTAAAAATTTAGGAACTCAAATGAAGTCTGTCGGCGAAGTTATGGCAATAGGCAGAAACTTTTGCGAAGTTATGCAAAAAGCTCTTAGAATGGTTAATGAGAATGAAAATGGCATAACAGTAAATATTTTTAAAGATGCTTCGTCTGAAGATCTTGATAAAGAGCTTTTGTCACCGACAAACTTAAGAGTCTTCGCAATTTACGAAACTTTTAAAAGAAGAAAATCTATTGAATATGTTTATGAGAAAACGAAGATAGATTATTGGTTTTTGTCTCATATTTTGTATTTGGCAAAAATTGAATCTGAATTATTTAATTTTTTTGTAAAGCATTTTGAAAAAAAAGATTTGTTTACGGCTCAAGACATATATAATACTTATAAAAAAGTTCCAAAAGAACATTTGCATTGCCTAAAGTCCAAAGGGTTTTCTGATTTTCAGCTTACGAAAATTTTCCTTTTGGCATGTTTGTCTGGTCAAACAAAATTGAGTATAAAACAAATACGAACTTTGTCTTTTGGCATAAGAAAACTAAGAAAGAAAGTAGGCATTCTTCCTGTTGTAAAACAAATAGATACAACGTCTTCCGAATATCCGACAAAATCTAATTATTTATATCTTACATACGATGGCATCCATAGTGATGTGTCTCCTAAGAAAAACACAAAAAGCGTTATTACTTTAGGCAGTGGAAGTTATCGTATAGGCAGTAGCTTGGAATTTGACTGGTGTTCTGTTATGACAAGCAGTTATTTCAAAAATAAAAAGAACGACAGCATTATTATAAATTGCAATCCAGAAACAGTTTCTACAGATTACAGCGCTTCTGACAGACTTTATTTTGAAGAATTGTCTTCAGAAAGAGTTTTGGATATCATAGATATTGAGGACCCTAAGGGCGTTGTAGCGTGTATGGGCGGACAGAATCCTAATAATTTAATTCAACTTTTAAGCGAGGCTAAAGTAAATATTTTGGGGCACAGCCAAAAGAGTGTTACCGGAGCTGAAGATAGAGAGAAGTTTTCAGCAATGCTTGATAAGCTCAGCATAGATCAGCCTGAGTGGATTTCAGCTGTATCCAAAGACGAAATAGAAAAGTTTATAGAAAAAGTTGGATTTCCAGTATTTATACGTCCGAGTTTTGTATTATCTGGAACCCTTATGAACGTTGCCAACGACAAAGAAAGTTTGAAACATTACCTGTCATTAACGAAAGATATTTCGGCTGATTTTCCAGTAGTTATTTCAAAATTTATACTTGATGCAAAAGAAATAGAGTGTGACGGAGTAGCTAGAGGCGGAGAAGTTATATTATCGCTCATTACGGAGCATATAGAAAATGCAGGTGTCCACAGTGGGGATGCTACTATGGTTTTCCCTTCGCAAAAAATATATACCCGTACAGTAAATATTATTAAAGATATAGTTAGAAAAATAGTGAAAAGTCTTAATTTGAATGGACCTTTCAACATACAGTTTATAGCTAAAGAAAATGATGTAAAGGTAATAGAATGTAATGCAAGAGCTTCAAGGTCGTTTCCTTTCATTTCAAAAGTTTCTGGAGTAAATTTAGCAGAGCTTTCCTGCAAAGTTATGAATAATGAGAAAGTGAAAAAGATTTTGATTGACGAAAGCGAGATACCGTATGTTGGCATTAAAGCATCTATGTTTAGTTTTCAAAGACTTGACGGAGCAGATCCTGTAATAGGCGTTGAAATGGCATCAACTGGCGAAGTAGGTTGTTTGGGTGACAAGTTTGATCATGCGATGCTTTTAGCAATGGAAGCCACACAAATAAGAAAGCCGAAGAAGGGCGTTCTAATAAGCACAGGGAGAGACAAAGATAAAATTAAATTTATGGAAGTAGTTGATAACCTTTACAAACTCGGCGTTCGTGTTTATGCTACAAGAGGGACAGCAAAATTCCTTGAGGATAGAGATTATAAAGTTGAGACTGTTCACTGGAACCGCAATCCAAGAGCAGTAAATATAATAATAGAGGGGAAAGTTGATTTTGTGATCAACATAAATAAAAATTTAAGCGTTGACGAACTTCACAATAATTCGGAAATAAGAAAAATGGCTGTTAAATGTGGTTGCTCGTTGCTTACAAATCTTGAGAAAACAATGGCTTATTTAAGAGCCTATGATTCTTATGATGAGCTACAAAGCATAGATCACTGCATAAGTTTGTAATTTTCTTTTACTTGAATACTTGAAGAAGCGTTATTTTAAATGTAATATAAATAAAATATACCTAATTTAGAGTTGATAAAGTGAAATAAATAGCTATAAATTTATAAAACATAATAACCAATTTAATGTAATTCCATTAGTTGGGTATTTTTTATTTGCTAAAAAAAGGATTTTATTTATGTGTGGAATTATCGGTGTAGAAAATAATGAAAATGCGGCGGTGCTTGCTTCAGTCGGTCTTATAACTCTTCAACACAGAGGAGAAGAATCTGCAGGCATAACTATCAGCGGTAAAGAAAAAATGAAGACTTTTAGGTCTATGGGGCTTGTTTCAACTTTGTTTAACGAAGACATTTTGTTAAATAAACTTTCGGGAACAGCAGCTATTGGTCATGTACGCTATACCACTTCTGCTAAAAGCTCTTTAATAAATGCTCAGCCTTTCCAGATAAACTGTATTCATGGAAATGTAGCTGTAGCTCATAACGGGAATATAACAAATTTCCCTAAAATAAGAGAAATGCTTCTCAAAAAAGGAGCTATATTCAGTCATACCTCAGATACGGAAATTTTATTACATCTTATAGCTATGTCTAAGGGAAATCTTGCCGATGTTGTGTCAAAATCTTTGCATCAACTCGAAGGCGCTTTTTCTCTCGTTATTCTTAAAGACAAAACACTTATAGGTATAAGAGATGAAAATGGTTTTAGACCTTTGGTTTTGGGAAAGAAAGACGGCTCTTACATAATATCTTCGGAAACATGTGCTATTGAAGTTATAGGCGGTACGTATATAAGAGACATAATGCCTGGAGAAATTGTTGTTATAGAAAATGGGCAAATAAAAAAATCATTTTTTTATAAAAAACCTAAGCAGCAACATACCTGTATTTTTGAACAAGTTTATTTTTCAAGACCTGATAGCATAATGTTTGGTAAGACTGTAAAAGAAGCTAGAGTGAAAATGGGTGAATTTCTTGCCAAGCAGATGAAAGGCATAAAAGCGGACATTGTTATGCCTGTTCCAGATACTGGTTATTATGCAGCTTTAGGTTTTGCAAGAACTTCAAATATACTTTTTGAAAACGGTTTTGTAAGAAATCATTATGTAGGTAGGTCTTTTATAAAACCTTCTCAAAATTTGAGAGATGTTACGACTAAACTTAAATTACGACCCATAAAAGAAGTTGTAAATGGTAAGTCTATTGTGCTTATTGATGATTCTATAGTAAGAGGAACAACATCAAAAAGACTTCTTGGCGTTTTAAAGGAAGTAGGAGCGAAGAAAATTCATTTTGTTTTATCTTGTCCGCCTATAATAGGTTCTTGCTACTATGGAATAGATACGCCAACAAAATCTCATTTAATAGCTGCTAATAATTCTGTTGAAAAAATGAGAAAGTGTTTAGGTGCGGATACTTTGACATTTTTAAGCTTAGAAAATCTTGTAAAAGCTTGTTCTTTTTCAGCTGAAAAAGAACAAGTGTTTTGTACTGCGTGTTTTACTGGAAGATACCCTACGAAAATCTCAAAGAGTACATATAAAGAAGGCTGTTAAAATGGCAAAGTATATTTTTATTACGGGCGGGGTTGTAAGTTCTTTAGGAAAGGGAATTTCTGGAGCCAGTATAGGAAAACTTTTACAGCTTCACGGTTTTAAAGTCAACATGCTTAAATTTGACCCATATATAAACGTTGATCCTGGAACTATGAATCCATATCAACATGGCGAAGTTTTTGTAACTACTGATGGAACAGAGACTGATTTAGATTTAGGAACATACGAGAGATTTTTGGATGTTTATACAAGTAAAGCAAATACAAATACTTCCGGCGATATTTATCGCACAGTAATAGACAGAGAAAGAAGAGGAGACTACGACGGAGCCACAGTACAGGTTATACCGCACATAACTGACGAAATAAAAAGACGATTTTCGGCTTTGAAAGATGAATGCGATATTTCTATTATTGAAATAGGCGGTACTGTTGGGGATATTGAGGGTCTTCCATTTATGGAAGCTGCTAGACAGTTTCAGCTTGAAAATAAAAAAGAAGACATTTTTAGCATACATGTTACGCTTGTTCCTTATATAGCGGGCGCCCATGAACTTAAAACAAAGCCTACGCAGCATTCCGTTAATAAGCTAAGAGAAATAGGCATTTCTCCCGATATGATTATATGCAGGACAGAGCATCATCTTGATAAATCTTTAAAAAGAAAGATAGCTTTATTTTGTAATGTAAAAGAAGACTGTGTTGTAGAGGCTATGGATGCTCCTTCAATTTATTACATACCAGAAGCGTTTTACAATCAAAAAGTTGATACTCTTGTGATGGAAAAACTTAAGCTAAATCCGAAGAAGAAATTTGATAATGCTTGGTTTATAAAGATAAAGTCTTTTGGTGAGTTTTCTAAGATCGTTAAAGTGGCTGTTGTTGGAAAATATGCTGATTTGAAGGATGCTTATAAATCTATTGACGAATCTCTAAATATTGCTGCTATTGCTCTAAAAACAAAAGCTGAAATAGATTATTTGGGGGCAGAGGACAATGATTTAGTAAAAAAACTAAAGAATTATGACGCTATTTTAGTTCCCGGAGGTTTTGGAAACAGGGGAGTTGAAGGAAAAATCAGAGCTATAACTTATGCGAGAGAGAATAAAATTCCTTTCTTAGGAATATGTCTGGGCATGCAGTGTAGCGTTATAGAGGTAGCAAGGAATCTTGCCAATCTTAAAGATGCAAATTCAACGGAATTTTACGAAGATACAAAACATCCTGTAATTAAAATTCTTGACGAGCAAAAAAATGTTAAATATAGGGGAGGCACAATGAGGCTTGGCAGTTACAAGTCTCAGCTAAAGAAAAGTACTTTAGCTCATAAATTGTATAAATCTTCAGAAATAGAAGAGCGTCATAGACACAGGTATGAAATGAATCCGGAATTTGTTGAAACCTTGAAAAAAGTCGGATTGTATGTTTCTGCGTATCATAAGGATGTATTGCCAGAGATTGTTGAAATAAAAAATCACCCATTCTTTATAGGAGTGCAGTTCCACCCTGAGTTTGGTTCAAGACCTATGAAACCTCATCCTCTTTTTGAAGGGTTTATTAACGCTGGATTGTTAAATAAAAAAACAATAAAATAGTAGATTTTTCTCTAAAATGATTAATGCTTAGGGATATTGCAATCTTCTTTAAAACGAATATCATCCATATATTTATAAACAATTTTAATATATCTAATATTTGGGAATAAAAAGAATAGATACAGGAAAAATATCTTGTGTCTATTCCTTTTAGCCTTATAAACCTATAAGTATTAGTGAGTTATTTTAGTTAGTTAAACGAGAATTCAGAGACCACCCATAACCTCAAAAATCAAATCTTGTTCTTATCCCAGCTACAAGCACATTATTGGAAAGCTCTGTGTTTCCGACTCTAGGATTGGTAAAATAACTGTATAGCTGGCGTAATTCCAAGATGTTTATTTATGCCAATCCTATAGTACAATTCAAATTTAGTTTCAGCTCCATTCATGCAACCTGTCTTTACTTTATAATCAGATGAGCCATACATTTGTGACCTATTGCAAAGCCTAAAGTATCGTTTTTTCTAGACCATAGAGAAACATCTATCTCTAAATCAATATCCCAAGATAAAGTTGGTTTTATCTCAATGTCGCTTGCTTTTACTGCCTCAGTTGATTTTTTGACCGTAGCTCTACAGATGGGTTTTTAAATGAAACTCTGCCAAAAACTCTTACATTTTTGCAGACTTCTTGATCTGCACTTATGCCAAAACCGTAAGTTCCTGATTTTTTATCCAAGTTTTTGCAGGAATAATGAACGCTGTTATTTTCCCAAACATAAACCTTATAGTTGATTTTCTTTGAAAGTTTATAAGCAAATTGCACGGGAGCATTTACCCTGTCTGCATCAATATGTTCAACTTTTGTTGTAAAATATCCATAAGACAAATCAAACTTATCTGATAAAGCATAACACAAACTTAGTGCTACTCTTTGAGGTGGAGTTTCAATTATTTTATCTCCGCTAAAAATACTTGTGATAAACTGAGCTTTTTTGTCCTTTGAATATCTATTTCCTGTAAAGTATGAACTAAAGTTTAATTTACCGAAACTTACGGTTAACT
>JAITAQ010000001.1 GCA_031283985.1 Endomicrobium sp.
TTTCTACTTTAAATGAAAAAGTAATAAATTTACAGAAATTTCTTGGAAATAAAAATGCAAAACAAGTTAAGGTTTATGCAGGTATAGAGCAAGAATATTTTCTTCTTTCAAAAGAGTTGATTAAAACAAGACCTGATATTACTGTTACAGGTAGAACTATTTTTGGCGCTCAGCCAGCAAAGGGACAACAAATGGAAGACCATTATTTCGGCAACATTAAGGATAAAGTTTTAGAGTTTATGGAAGACGTTGACCATCAGCTTTACAGAAAAGGTATTCCTATAAAGACAAGACACAATGAAGTTGCTCCAAATCAATTTGAACTTGCACCTCTCCATCAAGAAGCAAACCTTGCCATAGACAATAACCTTCAAATAATGGAAATTTTAAAAAAAGTTGCAGCCAAGCATAACATGGTTGCCTTATTGCATGAAAAACCTTTCTCGGGCGTAAACGGATCTGGCAAACACTTCAACTGGTCCATAGGAGACAATACTGGCACAAACTATTTTGAACCGTCAAAATCCCCTCTTAAAAATATATCGTTCTTGTTGGCTATAAGTGCAGTGTTGTTAGGCGTTAAGAAGTTTGGAGGAGTTTTAAGAGCTATTGTGGCAAATGCTGGGAATGACCACAGACTTGGAGCGAACGAAGCTCCACCAGCAATTATATCTGTATATCTTGGGGACTATGTAAGTGAAATATTGGACTCTATAGAAAAAACTCACACAATAAACGAAAAGGCTGTAAACGAAATAACTTTGGGCGTACAAAATCTTCCTAAAGTAAACAAGGATTATTCCGACAGAAATAGAACTTCACCTGTAGCTTTTACAGGGAATAAGTTTGAATTTAGAGCTTTAGGTTCTTCATCAAATCCTGCTGAGGCAGGAACAGTGTTGAATTTTATAACGGCATATGGGTTTAATGAAATTTATAAGAGAATTGAAACAAAGAAAGATAACTGTGACGTAAAAAAGAAAGCTTTAGAAGTTATAAAAGAAATACTTGTTGAAACAAAAGACATAAGATTTGAAAAGAATGGATATTCGCAAGATTGGTACAAAGAAGCGCAAAAGAGAGGATTGCCTAACGCTAAGAATACGCCTGCAGCTTTAAAACTCTTGCTTGATAATGAAGTGATAAAAACTTTTGTAAAGTACGAGATACTTACTGAAAGGGAGCTAAAATCTAAGGTAGAAATAAAACTTGAAAACTATATAAAGACAAAAGAAATTGAATATAGGTACTCAGTAAAAGTAGCAAATACACTGATGCTTCCAGCAATATTAAAACAAATAAATGCTCTGGCAAAAGCAAACAAAAACTTAAATAAGCTGGATATAAAATCTGATTCTTTTGAAAAAGAACTTAAAACTTTTATTAATATTTATGACAAAATCAAAAAACTTGTCGCAGATATGGAAACTTTTCTGGCACTAGAACACAAAGATGTCCATGAAACAGCAGAAAAGTTTGCGACTCAAGGTGTGGAAATTTTAGCTAAATTAAGAAAAGAAATTGACTCTGCCGAAGATTTGGTGGCAGACGAATTCTGGCCTATGGCAAGTTATCAAAAGCTTTTGACTGCTTTTTAATTTCATCCTATTTTAATAATTAGTAGTCTTATATAATGTAATTTAATATTTTATTAAAATAAAGTTCCCTTTAAAAAATAAAAAACATAATATTTTTATTAGGACTTTTTATATTTTTCCCTTAAGTTTATCGGCAAGATTTTATTTTTGGAACTTTTTTACTCTACACGATAAAATCAGGTAGCTAAGTTATACACAAAGTTGAGTCTTCACTAATAATAAAGTCATACTCTATAATCTAAACTAAACATTGTCTTTGTCGTCATCATGTATCGGTAAACAGTTTTTTACTTCCCAAAATAAGCTTCATCAAAACTCTACAAATACTCTTCCAATGCTTCTTTTAAAAGCTTCTCTATAAGCACCAACTTTTAACGCTTCGTTTTTAACTGTCCTACCATTGTAAATGGAAATTGCTATTATACCAAAATCCCTATCTAACCAAAACTATTATAAATTCCACAAACGTAAAACCTGCAGACCTTTTCATACAACATCTTACTTCTTTTTGGAAAGACCAAACCCTTTATGTAGTTCTTTAACAGCTTTAACCATGTCTATTTCATGTACAATACATGAAATTTTTATTTCGCTGGTTGAAATCATTTTAATATTGATTCTTTTTTTATGGAAAATTTCAAACATCTTCCTTGCTACACCGACATTGCTTTTCATCCCTATTCCGACTACAGAAATTTTAGCCACATGCTCGTCACAAACAACTTGAGAAGCCTTAAATTCTAAAGCTATCTTGTCAAGCTCTATTTGCATCTTTTTTGTTTCCTTTCTGCTTATGGTAAAAGATATATCGTTTTTATGGTTTACCGCTGCTGATTGAGTAATCATATCTACATTAATACCTATTTTAGCAAGGCTACTAAAAATTTTTGCAGCAACGCCTGGAATGTCAGGCAGATCTATTATTATAAATTTTACCTGATTCTTATCAAAAGTTATGCCAGAAACAAGCATCTCCTCCATCTTTTTCCTCCTGATTCTTTCTTCACTTGTTATTATTGTTCCCTGATTCTCACTAAAAGTGCTTCTTGCATGTATTTCTACATTGAACTTCTTTGCCACCTCAACGCTTCTTGACTGCAAAACCTGCGCCCCTGAGCCTGACATTTCAAGCATTTCATCGTATGAGATATATCCAAGCTTTTTTGCATCTTTTACTAGTCTTGGATCTGTAGTATATACACCCTCAACATCTGAATATATTTCGCACGAGTCAGCTTCAAGTCCAGCCGCTAAAACAACTGCAGTTAAATCAGAACCGCCTCTGCCTAAAGTGGTTACATCTCCTTTAGGGTTTAAAGCCTGAAATCCCGCAACTATTACAATATTATTTTTTGATAAAAGTGAATTTATTTTCTTAGGATTAATTTTTTTAACCCTAGCTCTTGTATAATTTATATCCGCTAAAATTCCTGCTTGAGGTCCGGTAAGAGAAACAGCTTTTTCGCCCATAGCGTCAATTGACATAGCAAGAAGCGAAATAGAAATCATCTCCCCTGTTGCAAGAAGGACATCCATTTCTCTTGCAGGCGGATTAGAAGTAATTTTATCTGCCATTTCAAACAATTCGTCAGTCTTATCGCCAGGAGCTGAAACTACAACCACAACTTTATTACCGTCATTTTTCTTGGCAATTATTCTACTTGCAACTAACTTCATTTTATCAGCATCAGCAACTGACGAACCGCCGAATTTCATTACAACAAGAGACATATCCAATCCCTCCGAATATCGTTTAAATAGACAAGAGTTTATATTACCGCAGCACCTTTCACATCAAAATTTAATACATAAGCATTTGCACAAACACTGTCTCTTTTCCACCTCTTTATCATACTTTTTTGTACATTTATAGCATCTTTAGCGCTACAAAAAGATGCCAAGGTTGGACCTGATCCTGAAAGGCAAGCTCCGTATGCTCCTGCAGACAATGCAGCTTCTAAAACTTCGTCCATTGCAGGTATCATTTTCCCTCTGTACGGCTGATGCGCTTTATCTTGCATTCCCATCTTAAGCAATGAAAAATCCGAACAACAAAAAGCCGCAGTAAGAAAAGCAACTCTTGACGTATTAAATACAAGATCTTGAAAATCCACGCATTTAGGCAAAAGTTGTCTTGACCGCTTGGTTCTAAGCTCAAAAGTAGGTACACACAAAACAATTTTTAACTTTGGAATCGGAAGCTGAACTACAGCTCTGTGATTGCCATCTTTGCTACAAATGCATATTCCTCCATAAATCGCAGGAATAACATTATCAGGATGACCTTCTACTTTTACAGCTAAATCAGCGACTTGTGTTTTATCTAGCTTATTTCCACACAAGGCATTGGCGAGAACAATACCTCCGACTATTGCAGAAGCTGAAGAACCCATCCCTCTGCTTAAGGGAATGCCTGTATTAATGGTAATATTCAAATTTTTTAAATTATATTTATCTTCACCTAAAACTTTAAAAATCTTTTGCATTGCCTTCCAAAAAAGATTTTTCTCACCTTTAGGCAGAGATTTCTTTCCAAATCCCTTTAATGTAAAATGTGTTTTTTTCGCTTCAGAAACATACTCTACTTCAAATTCATTGTACAAAGATAACGCTGCAC
>JAITAQ010000061.1 GCA_031283985.1 Endomicrobium sp.
GAAAAATAATAGAAGTTGTTAAAAGTGTTCTTGAAGAAACTCCAGCCGAGCTTTCAGCTGATCTTGTTGATAGAGGAATAATTTTAAGTGGAG
Organism: Endomicrobium sp.; assembly: GCA_031283985.1. Taxonomy (GTDB): domain Bacteria; phylum Elusimicrobiota; class Endomicrobiia; order Endomicrobiales; family Endomicrobiaceae; genus Endomicrobiellum. Next base: position 94 of record JAITAQ010000061.1, read on the forward strand.
GAGGCTCGCTTGTTAAAGGACTCCCTAAGCTTATTTCTCAAGAAACGGAATTGCCTGTCAACCTTGCCGACGATCCTCTTACATGTGTTGCCAGAGGTACAGGTGCATATTTAGGAGAGTTGGACAACATAAAAAGATCCAAAAAAAGAAACATATAACATTAGGATTTTTAATGCATGAATCTCATAAACCAAGATATGGTAATATAATATTTATTGCCCTTCTCACGTTTGGCGTTGCACTTATAATCGGCAGAACCACTCCGTATGTAAGTATTATAAAAGATCTTGTTTATTATATTGCTTATCCAAATATAGCGTCGGCAAATAAGATATTTCATACTACCGGACGTTTTGCTGACAATATTAAATCTATAGTATTTTTGTATCAAGAAAATCTTGCCTACAAACAAAAAAATCAAGAGCTTGAAGATAAAATTCGTAATTATAATACCATTTCCAAAGAGTATGACAACTTATCAAAACTCTTAAATCTTGAAAAAATTAAATATACGAAATCTGTTTTTGCAAGGATTTCTGCCAGAGAACCCTGCGAATGGTATAAATGGCTTATAATAGATAAAGGTGAAAATGCAGACTTAAGAAAAGATTTTCCAGTGGTGATATTTAATAAAAGCAAAAATACCTTGTGTGCTATGGGGAAAATACTAGAAGTTTATAAATCGTCTGCAAAGGTAGCTTTAATAACAAGTTCAATCTATGAGCTTCCTGTTGAAATCAAAGACAAAGGTGTAAACTGCCTTGCTGATGGGTTTGATTCCAATCTTGTAAAAATAACATACATACCATCTGGTTCCGATGTTAAGCCAGGTGACGAAATTGTAGTAAGTGAGTTGAGTTTAGTATTTCCAAAAGGTATTCCCGTAGGGGTTATAAAAGAAGTTATGGAAGAAACATACATTGATTTTAAAACGGCTACAGCCGAAGTATATTTTGAGTCAGATGTTATTTACGATGTTGTTATTCTTGTTCCCTGTGAAAGCGTATAAATGAAAAAATTTATTACTTATTTTCTTATATACATAATTTTTTGCCCTCTGCAGTTTTTCTTCGGCAAATATATCAATATTTATGGCGTTTTCCCTAATTTTATACTTATATTGATTGTTTATCTCGGACTAACAAAAGGAGTTGTGTCTGCGGAAATAGCGGGCTTTTTGTTTGGGCTTACTTGGGATGTTTTTTCAACTGATATTTTTGGTATGCGTACAGTCATATTTACAATTATTGGCTACTTAACTGGAATTATGAATAGACATTTTGACAAAGACAGTCCCCTCACAAAAATTGTAATAGTATTATCGGCTAATTTAATTTACTGGTTTGGTTTTAGCTTTATTTATTGGGTTCTTCCCGCGAGTGAAAGTCCATCTTTGTCTTTTATCACAGCCCAAGCTGCGTTTAAAATATTGGTAACCACTCTAATAGTGCCTATCATATTTTTTATTTTAGACCGTTTAAAACTCTTCGTTTGATGGGATATATAGATGGTTTGGCAAAAAGAAGATCGTTTTGCTTACGAAAATTTTATTGGAAAACACAAGGTTATTCTTGTGTTTTTTATATTGCTTTTTATTTGTCTTTCAATAAGGCTTTTTTATTTGCAAATTATAAAAGGTAATAAATACAAAGCTATTTCAGAGCAGCAAAGGCTACACAATACAAACGAACGTGCTCCAAGGGGCATAATTTATTCTTCCGATAATGACATTCTTGCCAGTAACGAATTTTTCTACATAGCTTTATATTACCCGACTGATGGTCATAAAAAAATATCAGATGAAACTTTGAAAAACCTTAAGGTTATTCTTGGGAGAGATATAAAGCCGAAAACTGACAAAAACAATAAATACGGAAAAGTTTTAAAGCTTGCTGATAATCTTACAAAAGAAGAGATGTTCAAAGTTCGCGAACAAAACATGCGTCTGTGTGGCGTTAGCGTAGCGAGAGAACCCTACAGAGTTTATCCTCTAGCTGAAGCATCAAGTCATGTTACAGGATATACGGGCGAAATAAAACCTGAAGAAATAAAGGATTTGTCCGAACAAGGATACAAACCCGGAGATTACATAGGCAGAGGTGGCATAGAGCAGGCTTACGACGAGTACCTTCAAGGCAAAACCGGCGGGTGGCAGATTGAAGTAAATGCTAGAGGACACAGAGTTAAGTCGTCAAAGTATATACCTCCGGAAATAGGAGCAAGCATATACTCCACAATAAATTCAAACCTCCAGAAAGTCGCTTACGATGCCTTAAAAAACAGTAATACTGGTAAAGGCGCGGTTGTAGTGTTGGACGCAAAAACTGGGGCAGTCCTTTCATTAGTTTCTTGTCCCGGTTTTGATACAAATAAAATAAGACACAAAGAATTCAGTAAATTTTTAAAAGATAAAAATCTTCCTCTTTTCAACAGAGCGTTGCAGGCGTTATATCCGCCCGGTTCAATATTTAAAGTAGTTACTTTTGCTGCAGCTGTTGAAGTTCTAAGCATAAATCCTTCGGAAAAAGTTTTATGTACTGGAAAGTTTGAACTCGGAGATAGTCATTATACATGTTGGTACAAACACGGACATGGATGGTTAGACTTAATTCACGCTACAGCTCAGTCGTGTAACATATATTTTTACCAGCGAGGACTTAAATTAGGCGTAAAAAATCTTGAGAAATTCTCAAAAAAGTTTTATTTAGGAAGAAAAACTGGTGTAGATTTGCCTAATGAAAAAAGTGGTTTTGTTCCAAATCCTGAATGGAAAAAGTCTAAGCAGAAAATGAAATGGCTTCAAGGAGACACTGTTATATTTTCAATTGGGCAGGGAGGGTTGTGTGTAACTCCTCTTCAAATGGCGCACATGATGTCCTCCATTGCCAATAAAGGTGTATGTAATAAACCTTACGCTGTTGAAAAAATTGTTGATGTAAATGGAGAAGAATTGTATAGACATAAACCTGAAAAGGAAGAGAGAATAGATTTCTCTGATCGCACTTGGTCTTTACTTCATACAGCTTTATTGAAAACCATTGAATCTGGAACAGGAAAAAGATGTAAATTCAAATATATTAAAGTGGCTGGAAAAACCGGTACTGCACAAAATCCACATGGGAAAGATCATGCTTGGTTTATCTCTTATGCTCCTGCTGATAATCCGGAAATTGTCATTGCCATTATAGTGGAACATGGCGGTGGTGGTGGCGTTAACGCTGTGCCTATAGGAAGAAAAATTTATGAAGCTTATTTTAATATAGGAAGTGAAACTGAAGATAATAAGGAATCTGTAAGGTGATAGAACAGGATCAAAGTTTTTTTCATCGATTTGTTTCAAACATAGATTGGTATTTAGTTTTAACCGTAGCCATTTTGATAGGTATAAGTTTTACAGCTATATATTCCGCTGGCTCAAATTATAGCATGTCTTTTAAGTACATTTCTGTGCAGTTTTTGGCAGCAGGTATAGGTTTTGCAGGTCTTTTGCTTCTTACAAGTTTTAACTATCAATATTATAAACATTTGGGCAAATTAGTTTATGCTTTATCTCTTGCTCTTTTAGTTTCTGTATTGCTTTTTGGTTCAGTAAAAAGAGGCACAAAGGGTTGGTTTGATTTTGGCTTTATATCTTTCCAGCCTGTAGAAATAGCAAAAATAATGTACATTTTAGTTTTATCTTCTTTTCTTGACGCAAAAGCTAAAGAATCCAAAGGAGTTTCTTTTTTAATTTCAACATTTGCCATATTTTTGGGACATTTGTCTCTCATAATGATGCAGCCGGATTTTTCTTCAACGCTTTCTTATTTTCCTGTCACTTTATTTCTTCTTTACACTACAGGCGTTGAGTCTTTTTATTTGCTGTGTATAATACTAATCGGTGGCCTTGCTGTAGGCATTCCGCTTCTTGAGACATTTTTTGATATGCAGCTGAAAATAGCTCAAAACGAAACTTTTTTAACTAACCTAGCGCTATTTTTAAAAAGCGGCAACAATGTTGTTTATATTATCTCTGCTGTATTGGTTTTAATAATAAGCGGTTGGTGGTTTTTGTGGAAACTAAAAATTAGAATACCAATAATTTATCCGGTTGTTTTGTGTGGCGCTATAGTTTTAGGATGCGTGTCTTCAATATTTGTAGAAAAATCGCTCAAAGATTATCAAAGAAGAAGACTAGTTATATTTTTAGATCCACAGGTTGATCCGAGAGGTTCAGGGTATAACATCATGCAGTCAAAAATTGCTATAGGTTCTGGAAAGTTTACAGGAAAAGGGTTAAAAAAAGGGACACAAACACAGCTAGGATTTCTTCCTGAACAGCATACAGATTTTATTTTTTCAGTTATAGGAGAAGAATGCGGTTGGGTTATTGCTCAGCTTACGCTTATTTTTTATTTCCTTTTTATTTGGCGTGTGCTTGTTATAGCTAAAGAATCCCGCGACAGATATGGCTCACTTGTGGCAATTGGTATTGCAACAATGTTTGCATTTTATGCAGTGATTAACATAGGAATGGTTATGGGTATTATGCCCGTAACAGGGATGCCTTTACTTCTTTTATCTTATGGCGGCTCTTCAATTTTTTCTTCACTTTGCGCTATAGGAGTTTTATTTTCCATTCATATACGGAGGCATACGTTTAATTAGCTGAAGATTTTCCAACTACCCGTGAATTTATTTTAATCTAAGTAGGACATAAGTTTTTTAGATATCTTCTGATCTGTTAAGATAATTATATGTGCATCAGCAAGAACTAATTTAGCTTCTAAATTTGCAATAAATATCCAAGCAGTTTATCCACCAAAAACCTCACCACAAGCTTTATAGATGTCATTCTCTGTTAAATTTGTTATATTATAAAGTTAGTGGTGGGTTTTCATTAATGAGATAAAAACTTATAACAAGTGACCGCTAAACACTTGAGAATTAGTTATTAAATTTCTTGCATGATCTAAAGCTGTTTTTGATATTTTTTCACCTGATACCATTCTGGCAATTTCTTCAATATGTTCGCATTCTTTTAAAACTTTAG
>JAITAQ010000022.1 GCA_031283985.1 Endomicrobium sp.
TTATAAAAGATGAAGGAAAAAATGGAGATAGGGATTTCTTGCAATGGGATACTATTTCATTGATGTCGCTGCTAGATATTTGTGTGATTTTTGCCTATTACTCTCATGCAAATGCAAATAAGTCATCAAATAAAATTACGGATCAGAAATTTGATAATAATTATGTTTTATCAAAAATAAAAGAGATTGAAGATTATCACAGTTCTGGGTTACATTGGAACCTAAAGGAGTTAGCCAATTTACATTGCATAGTGGATAAAGCAAAGAATAGTTATTTGAAAATAGAAGAAGAAACAAAGATAAGATTACATGGTTTTGCTGGAATCCATAATTTTGAAAATAAAATTGTCAAAGATCTTAAAGATTTTATGGAATTCTCAAGGGCGAAAGTCGAGTGAATCTGATGTCAAAGATGGATTAGTTGAGATGATTATAGATAGTTAAGGGTGTGAAAATTACCAGTACTGATTATGAAAAAGTTCTTGCTACAAATGGAGATTCTGTTTTTATTTTTTTTGATCCTCCGTGTTTTTCGGCAAAAAAATCGGCTTTATACGGGAAGAACGGTAATTTGCACAAAGGTTTTGACCATGAACGTTTTGCTAATGTTATGAAAAACTGCAAACATAAATGGCTAATCACATATGACAATAGCGACTATATAAAAAAATTATTTTCTTTTGCGAACATTTTTTTTTGTGGAATTTGACATATGGTATGCGGAATGTAAACGGCAGAGGAAAACAAATAGAAGAGGAGATATTTATTTCAAATTATTTAACATCAGTATCGAGACAATACGCTCCTAATTTTTTTGAAAATAAAAATAAAATGCCAAAATCCGTAAATATAATTTGAAAGAGTTAACAATGGATATAAAATTAAAAAAAGTAAATTATATTTCAGGTGTTGTTGAAGTTCCTGCGGATAAGTCTATAACACATAGAGCTGTTATGTTATCGTCTCTTGCTGAAGGAGATTCTATAATTAGAAATTATCTTCCTTCCGACGATTGCAATAGGACTATAGATGCTTTTCGCCAAATGGGTGTTGAAATTAAAATTGATAACGGAAATTTGTACATAAAAGGCGTTGGTTTAAATTTTAAAAAACCACGAGACGGCAAATACAATATTTATGCGGGCAACTCTGGCACAACATCAAGGCTTATTTCTGGTATTTTTGCGGGACAAGATTTTGAGACTATTATAACTGGCGATGAAAGTCTTTCAAAAAGGCCGATGGGTAGGATAATAGAGCCGTTATCTAAAATGGGATCTGAAATAAGTTCTAACAATGGGCTGCTGCCTCTTGCTATAAAAGGAAAAAATCCTCTTAAAGCAATGAATTACATATGCGACAAACCAACCGCTCAAGTTAAATCGGCAGTTTTATTTGCGGGACTTTATGCTGATGGAGCTACAACTTATACCGAACCTGAAAAATCTAGAGATCACAGCGAGAGAATGTTAAAAGCTTTTGGGGCAGATGTTAGAGTTAATGGAAATTCCGTTACAATTTATCCCGCACAAAAGCTGTTGCCTCAAGATATTACCGTTCCAGGAGACATTTCTTCTGCGGCGTTTTTTATAGCAGCGGCTTTGATTATTCCTGGATCAAGTTTGACAATAAAAAATGTCGGAGTTAATCCGACTAGAGACGGTTTTATTAATGTTTTAAAGCGTATGGGAGCCGAAATTTCTTTAATAAATCTAAGAGAAATTTCTAATGAGCCTATTTGCGATATAGAGGTTAAGTATTCAAAACTTAAAGCTGTGAATATAGATGCTTCAATTGTGCCTAGAATGGTTGATGAAATTCCTGTATTTGTTCTTATAGCAACCCAAGCTGAAGGAATAACTAAAGTTTCAGGAGCTGGAGAACTTAAAGTTAAGGAAACCGATAGAATAGCCGCTGTGGCAAGCCAGTTCAAAAAGCTTGGTGCTCAAGTTGAAGCCCTTGATGACGGGTTTATTATTAGCGGCACCGGCGGTATTCCTTTAAACTGCAATCTTTTAGATAGTTTTGAAGATCATAGAATAGCCATGACCTTGTCAATAGCCTCTTTGATAGCCTGCGGAGAAACTATAATTAAAGACTCAAATTGCGTTAGCATTTCTTTTCCAAACTTCTACAAGGTGTTGAAAAACATATGCAAATAAAGGAAAAATCTTCCTTCTTATTTTTGCTCGGTAGGCAGATGTTTAGGATAATGTTTAAACTATTTTACAGATATTGTATAGAAGGATCGCAGAATATCCCAAACACTGGAGGCGCTGTAATCGCTCCAAATCATATAAGTTTCTTTGATCCGCCTCTTACAGGCGCAGCTATGAAACGTCCATTGTATTTTATGGCAAAAAAAGAGTTGTTTGACATTCCTGTATTTGGTTGGACTATAAAACAAACAAATGCGTTTTCCGTTAAGAGAGGGGTTCAAGATATGTCTGCTGTGAAGCATGCATTTTCTCTACTTGAGAAAGGGCGTTTGCTTTTGATGTTTCCTGAAGGCACTCGGTCTAGAGATGGAAAATTGGGAAAAGCCCGAGCTGGAGCGGGTATGATGGCGTGCAGTGCTCAAGTTCCGTTAATTCCTGTCAAAATAGAGAATACGAACATGATGTTAAAGTTTAAGCGGATAAAAATAAAATATGGAAAACCCATATATCCTCCAAAAAATTTTGAAAAAAATGATTATATAGGATTATCTCAAAAAGTTTTGGATGAAATATCAAAAATGTAATGGAAGCATTTAGTGGATAAAAATCTTGAAGTAAAGATAGCTGCTAACGCTGGTTTTTGTTTTGGCGTTAAAAGAGCTATAGATTTAGTAGAAAAAACTTTGAATGAAAAACCTGATGTCTATACTTTAGGACCAATAATCCACAATCCTCAAGAAGTTAAACGTCTTAAAGAAAAAGGCGTGAAAATTTTAAATGATATAGAGCGTGTTAAAAATGGTTGTATAATTCTAAGAACTCACGGTATATCTTTGGAATTGCTTAATAGACTTGAGAAAGATAAAACACTACATATTATAGATGCTACATGTCCATTTGTTAAGAAAGCTCAAGATATAATCAAGAATTTAAGTTTGCAAGAAACAACTATAGTAATAATTGGCGAGAATTCTCACCCTGAAGTTGAGGCGCTTGTCTCTTATGGTGAAGGAAAGTGCATTGTTATTGAAAGTACTAGGGAAGCGCTTAAGTTTAAAGGGATAGGTGAGTTAAATATTGTAAGTCAGACAACGCAGAGTCCTCAAAATTTTAACGTTATTGTTGAAATTCTAAAAAAACGATTTAAGGTTAATATTTATAATACTATATGTGAAGCAACGCTTGAAAGGCAGGAATCTGCGAAAAAACTTGCCAAGGAAGTTGATTTGATGATAGTTATAGGCGGTAAGAATTCAGGAAATACTACGCGTCTTGCCGAAATATGCAACGCTCAAACAAAAACATATCATATTGAAACTATAGATGAATTAGATGATAAATGGTTTAACAATATTAAAACTGTAGGTTTAACCGCAGGAGCTTCAACTCCTGATAATATAATAAAAAGCGTGCAAGGTAGACTTGGAGAGATTATCCAAACGGATATTGTAAAGAGAGGAACCTGAAAAATGGCAGAAAATAAAAATTTAGATAAAATAATTTTTGAAGACAGTGAAGACGTCTGCATGGATGATTTGATGAAAAGTTATGATAAAGCAAGCAAAGTTGAATGTGGACAAGAGCTGGACGTGGTTATTATGTAAGAAACTGCAGACGGTTTTATGGTTGATTTAGGTATGAAGTTCGAAGGAATAATGCCTAAAAAAGAATTTGAAGATGGAAAGATTCCTTCTGAGCTTAAGATTGGTGCAAATGTAAAGGTAAAAGTTATAAATATGCAGAATCTTCCTATACTTTCTTATAAAGCAATTGTTGAAAAAGCCAAAATATATGAATTACAAAATGCTTTTAATAATGGTAGCCATGTAACAGGAATAATTTTGAGATGTTGATGTAGGTGCAATAAATGCATTTCTTCCCATTTCTCAGCTTGATATTCATTTT
>JAITAQ010000080.1 GCA_031283985.1 Endomicrobium sp.
CTTTAAAAAAGACTTACAATGTTTATGCTAAATTTGACAATATTTCTGGAGTTACCAAAAAAGCTAAAGTTAAAATAGCGGGTGTTGACATAGGTATTTTGAGAGGCATTTCTTTGGAAAATTCTCAAGCTAAACTAAAATTGTCAATAGACAAAAATGTAAAGTTGTATAGAAACGGTATAGCTAGAATTGTTTCTATGGGTGTTATAGGGACAAAATATATTGAAATTTCTCCGGGTGATTCAAGTGTAGAGGAATTGAAAGATGATGATTATATCTTTACCGAGCAGTCTTTAAGTTTGGAGGTTATGCTTAATAATATTACGACAAGGGTAGATAAGGCAATACATAATAAACAATATGGTGATATGATGGAAAACTTCGCCTATGCTATACACTCTTTGAAAGACGTTATGGAAAATCTTGTTTCTGAAAACGAAAATGTATCTAAAATAATAAATAATTTAAATAAATTTTCGTTCAATGTGGCAGCTATTTCTTCTGAAAACAGAAAAGATTTAAAAGCACTAGTGTCCTCAATCAGAGATTTTTCAGAAAAGCTAGATGCTTTGATAGAACGCATAAGTAATGGAAACGGTATGGTTTCTACGCTTATAAACGACGAGCAAATGAGTAAAGATTTAAAAGAAACCATGGCTTCTGCCAAAGAAACGGTAAAAGGATTAAAGGACACTATAGGTAAAGCTAATAAGCTTCAGTTAAGCTGGAACTATACTGGAAGATATGATATGAAAGATAAAAAGCTTAGAAGCGATGTTGGCATAAGCATAATGCCAAGCCACAATAAATTCTATTATGTCGGAATCTCAAATGTAGCGGACTATAGTACGGTAAGTGATTCTGAAAAAGGCAGTATAAATAAGCTTGATGCGTTGCTCAGTTTTAGATCTGAAAAATCTGAAATATATGGCGGAGTTATGAGAGGAAAAGTTGGAGTTGGTTTCGGATATTCTTTCTTTGAGCCTGTTTGGTCTGAATTCAGAAGATTTAAAGTTCACTTGAATGTGTACGACTTTGTCAGAGAAAAGCATGGACCTGTTATTGGTGCTGGAATGAGAGTTGGTATTACACAATGGCTTTATGCGGGAGTTGATCTTGAAGATATTTCTTATAAAACATCTGTTACTCCTTATATAAAACTTGAAATTGATGATAAAGATTTGGCATCTTTGCTTGGCATTATAAGCATTGCCGTGATCTCAGCAAAATAAATAGCTTTATGAAAAAACAAAAAACTAAATTTTTGTGTCAACAATGCGGTTATGAGTCAGTTCAGTGGCTTGGCAAATGCCCTTCTTGCAGAGCTTGGAATAGTTTCACAGAAGAAAAATTTTCTGTATCGCCTAAAATTTTTTCTAATGCAAGGCAGTTAACAGGGCTTTCTTCTGAAGTTTTAAAACTTAATGAAATTTCAGTTAAAGATTTTTCCAGATACCAAACAAATATAATAGAATTTGACAATATGATAGGCGGTGGTGTAGTGCCGGGATCTTTAATATTGCTTGGTGGATCGCCAGGTATTGGTAAGTCTACATTAATGCTACATATTTCAAACTCTTTAAGTGAGCAAGGAATTGTTCTTTACATATCTGGCGAGGAATCTCTTTCTCAAGTAAAGTCCAGAGCAGAGCGTCTTAAAGTAAAAAAAGAGAACATATTTTTAGCTTCTGAAACAAATCTACAAAATATTATAGATGCTGTTAACAAAATAGAACCTAAATTTTTAATAATAGACTCAATACAGACAACACACCATCCCGAGCTTGCGAGCGCTCCTGGAACTGTAGGGCAGGTCAGGGAAACTGCTGCCGAACTTCTTAAAATAGCCAAATCCAAAAATATTACCGTATTTATTTTAGGTCATGTTACAAAGGACGGAGATTTAGCAGGTCCTAGAGTTTTAGAGCATATAGTAGATACCGTTCTATATTTTGAAAATGAACGTCAACATACTTATAGGATTTTAAGAGCTTATAAAAACAGATTTGGACCTACAAGTGAAATTGGTATTTTTGAAATGAATTCTTCAGGACTAAAAGAAGTTTCTAACCCATCTTTAATTTTTTTAGGAGAACGTACAACTAATGCGACAGGTAATGTTGTAACCGTCGCTATGGAGGGAACAAGACCTATACTTTTGGAAGTTCAGGCTTTAACTGCAAGAACATCTTTTGGCATGCCTCGCAGAATGGTTTCTGGATATGACGCAAATCGTATAATAATACTTATAGCCGTTTTGGAAAAAAAATTAGCATTGCCGCTTGAAATGCAAGATGTTTTTGTAAATATTGTAGGAGGCGTAAAAATTAAAGAAACTTCTGTAGATTTGGCTGCTGCCTGTGCGATAGCTTCGGCAAATTCTAATTTTATCTGTCCTAAAGATATTGTTATTTTTGGAGAAGTCGGACTTTCTGGAGAGGTTCGCTCGGTGGCTTTGCCTGCCGAACGGATTTGTGAAGCCGAAAAATTAGGATTTAAAAAAACTATAATTCCAAAAGGCAATTTAAAAAATTTATCTTATAAAAGCAAAATAGAAATATTTGGAGCAGAAACATTAGAGCAAGCAATTAAAATAATAAGAAACTAATGTGAATTCACAATAAAGGAGGCAACCATGTTTGCGAAAAATAAAGTGATTTTTGATACAGTTGTTTTCCATTTGATTTTGTTTTTATAGATTATTTTTCCGTTGACATCTTTTAGAGGTAGTCCTTTTTCGTTTAATTTTGGAGTTTAATAGCTTTCGCATATAAAATAATGCTGCCATTTTTTGCAAGCTATGCCAT
>JAITAQ010000068.1 GCA_031283985.1 Endomicrobium sp.
GTATGAGTGCGACAGTCTGAACATTCGCAGGCTTCTTAAAAAGGTATGAAAATCCCCAAAAGTTAGCATAAGTGATAATGCCGCTAAGAAGTCCGCTTGCTACCGCTGACACTGTTGTCCATATCCTATTTTTACTGCTACTCATGTTCGCTTTTTCTGCTTCCTCACACGCTGCTTTCCAAAACGAATACCCTGACGTTATTGCCGATATAAATGCCATTACTACTGATACAACAGTTTTAACCACACTATCTTTATCTTTTGTTTTTCCTAAAATTAACGCTACTCCTGCCGTTATACTTTCTTCAATTAAGAACCATTTCCAAGAGTGGCTAACTCCGTTTGAACTTACGTTCTTTACCATTTGCCAATAGGTTGGTTCTAAGGTCTGTGATGCGGTTGTATTTGGTGATGGACTTGCGCTTGGTATCGTTGTTTCGCTTGTATCTGGTGGCTGGTAGTTAGGATTAATATGCTGCGATAACCGTTGCTGTTTATGCCACTCCTTTTCTACATACACGTAATAAGACACACACTCAAAATGACTGCTATTAGCTTTTTCATAATTTTCATTCTACATCCCTTTTAGCGACAATAACGTCATAGAGATGCGCATTCTTCCTAGACAGACGATGGGATATGATTTTTAAATTTATCTTCTATTTATTTAAGCATTTATTCGCACCCGTAAGTTAAGTTTGCCTTATAAACTCATAGGAGTCTATCTTTATTATTTCTTGATTGAATTTATCCACCAGCACATATTCTATCGGCGATAGGATATTTTTCTATAAATATTCTATAATTTACAAAATTATTTTACAAAGTTAATACTAAGTATTATATTATACTGTATATAACATATGTATATAAAGTGTTATGAATTCCATGAACACAAATAAGTTAAAAAAGTTAATTTAATATAAGTATGAAATTATGAGAAAAATTTTAAAGTTTATGAAAGTTGCGGCAATTTGCACTTCTTTGGTTTTGTCATGCCAGATTATTGCATTAAGGCAAATGACAAACCTCCTTTCCTTTGATTATAAACTTTTTGCTTTTTCATTTATATGAATATATAAGTACCTTTTAGTAACTAATTAGCGGCGTGCAAATGAAAAAAGCAAGATTTGTTTTTTTTGTCCTATGAAAGCAGCATTGCAAAGACAAGATGTTAATAAATATGAAATAGAAATTAACAAAAACAATACAGTTTATTATTTTACATTCTTTTGGCAAAGGGATTTAAGTTGCATCATAATCAAGCAAAACTAAATATTTTAGTCTAGATTTTGAAATGAAACTTTTGTAAACTTTTACCATTTCAAGTAGCAGACTAAAAGTTGTGTATATTCGTACAATAAAATCTTAAAATATTTAAAAATTTCTAATTATATATCTACATTTTTTACATTTATTGACTAAGCGACTTGAAACTTTGTATAGAATAATTAAGATAATGTGTTATATACTGACAGTTAAAATCTCATTTTCTTAAACCTTATCTCCAATATTGGAAACTTCAAGCATCATGAAAGCTGTAAAGCAATAGCAATATCTCATAACAACAAAAAAATCTATATTGGAGAGGATTGGAATGAGCATTAAGAATTCTTTTTCATCTAAATGGGGTTTAATTTTTGCTGCAGCTAGTACTGCAATTGGCTTAGGGAATATGTGGCTTTTCCCATATCGTGTTGGGGAGAGGGGTGGAGCTGCATTTGTAATTCCTTACATTACATGCGCAGTTGCTTTAGGTCTTATTGCTCTAATTGGTGAAGTATCCGTTGGAAGACTTACCTGTGGTGGACCTGCAACAGCTTTCCAGAAAGTTTTACAATTACGAAATAAAAAAACAGTGACAGGCAAAGCTTTCGGTTGGGTATGTGTTACTGTTGCTCTTATTCAAGCTGTAGGTTATACACTGGTATTTTCTTGGGTTATACGCTTTACTTTAGGATCTTTAACAGGATCGGCTTTCAGTGCGGTTAGCAGCAATCAATATTATGCTGCTATATCTGGCAATGAACATGTTCTCTTTTGGATGATTGTAACTTTGTTTATAGCTGCAATAACTTTGGCAGGCGGTATTAGAAATGGTATAGAAAAATGTTGCGCTATAATGCTTCCTGCAATTTTTATTCTTATCATAGTATTAGCAATAAGAGTGGCTTTCTTACCGAATGTAGCTGCGGGATACAAATATTTGTTTACACCAGACTGGAATTATCTTTTTGATGTGAGAACTTGGATGGTAGCTTTAGGACAAGTTTTTTATTCTTTGTCTTTAAGAGGATCCACAATGGTTACGTATGGCTCTTATACAAAAAAGACCAGCGATATAGTTTCGGCGGCAAAATACATTGTTTTTTCAGATACATTTATTTCTATATTAGCCACATTTATGATTATACCAGCATTATTTGCTTTTGGAAAAGATTTAGACAGTGGCCCCGCGCTTTTGTTTATAACTTTGCCTGAAATATTTAAATCTATTCCTTTTGGACAATTCTTCATGTTTGCATTCTTTTTGGCAATATTCTTTGCTGCTTTAACCTCTTTTATAGGTCAACTTGAAGTAGTTGTTCAGTCTTTACATGATAAATTTAAATTCCCGCGCCTTTTGGCTATATTTCTTGTCTCTACAGCTACAGTCTTGCTGTGTAAAGTATTTGTTGTGGGCAACATAAAGAAGGTTATTGATTTATTATCTTTACATTTGATCCCTTTGTGTGCTTTGGGGAGCGCTATCTTTTTCTTCTGGATTGTTCCAAAGCATCTTGTTTTGCAGGAAATTCAAAGCGGACATTCAAAACCTGTTGGAAAATGGATTGTTCCAATGGGACGCTATGCTTTATGCGGAATGATTTTATTTATCTACATATTAACAATTTTTAAGATATAAATATTTAATATAATATTTTTAAGCAGTTGTGCCAAGATTTTTGTCACAACTGCTTTTTTTATTCCTTTTGCTTTATATTTTCAATAAAAAATGATTTTTATTGACATATTACAAGCAAAATAGTTAAATATTGAATAAATAAATACTTGAAACTTTCTATTAAGGAGTAAATATGCAATCTATCCGCGATTATTATGGCGAATTAGTTTTTTCAAGAAAAGTAATGGAACAAAAGCTTAGTAAGAACATTTTTAAAAAACTTACGGCAACTATTGACAACTTAGAGCCTTTAGATCAATCTATAGCCGGCGAAGTTGCTCATGCAATGAAAGAATGGGCTCTTGAAAATGGGGCTACGCATTTTACGCACTGGTTCCAGCCTCAAAGAGGTGGCACTGCTCAGAAACACGACTCTTTTATTGATTATGGCGAACATGGAAAAATAATAGAAAGATTTTCTGCATCTCAGCTTGTCCAATCTGAGCCTGACGCTTCTTCTTTCCCTTCAGGCGGAATAAGGTCAACATTTGAAGCAAGAGGGTATACCGCTTGGGATCCAACATCCCCTGTATTTCTTCTTGAAGCTGGTAAAACAAAAACTTTGGTAATACCTTCCGTTTTCCTTTCTTGGACCGGTGAAGTTTTAGATCTTAAAACTCCTTTTTTAAGATCCCTTTCTACTTTAAATGAAAAAGTAATAAATTTACAGAAATTTCTTGGAAATAAAAATGCAAAACAAGTTAAGGTTTATGCAGGTATAGAGCAAGAATATTTTCTTCTTTCAAAAGAGTT
>JAITAQ010000008.1 GCA_031283985.1 Endomicrobium sp.
GCCTCAGACAAATCTTTCATGTCAATTTGTTCTTTCTTTTTTCTTGTAGCAATTAAAGCCGCTTCTTTTATCATGTTTTCAATATCGGCAGGAGACTTATATACACTTTTTTTTGCTAACCTATCTATTTTTATATCTGGAGAGACTTTAACACTCTTTAAGTAAAACTCAAATAAACTTTTTCTTTCTTTTAAATTCGGAATTGTTATAGAAATTTTTCTGTCAAAACGTCCGGGTCTAAGCAAAGCTTTATCTAAAACATTTTCGGCGGCGTTTGTAGCTGCAATAACTATAACATTACTTTTTTCGCTATCAAGTCCGTCCATCTCTACAAGCAACTGGTTTTGAGTACTGTTAGTTTCCTCTCCTGCACCCATAAAAGAAAAAGTTCTCCCTCTTCCAATAACTTCTATTTCGTCTATAAAAACTATACAAGCACCATCAGTATATGCATATTCTCTAGCTTTTTTAAATAGACTTCTTACTCTGCTTGCACCAACGCCAACAAACATCTCAACAAACTCACTACCTGCCATTGAAATAAAAGGAATATTGCATTCTGTAGCTATAGCTTTTGCAAGCAAAGTTTTTCCACATCCTGGAGGACCCATAAGAAGAATGCCTTTTATAATTTTGCCGCCTATTTTTTGAAGTTGTGTTCTATCTTTAATAAGCTGGACTACCTCTAAAGCTTCTTTCTTTGCACTATCAAGCCCTATAACGTCGTTAAACGAAATCTTTATATCTTTTGCTTTTATTTTCTTCTTCTTTAAACTAAAGAAACCGCTTTTTTGAAAAAACGTCACATACATAAACACAAAAACTGCAGCAGACACAAACGCCAACAAGAGCTGCATAGGTAGCTGAGCAAGAGCCATAAGTCTGCAAAAAGACTCCATCTGGCTTAATCCGTATATCGTAGTAGCCAGAAGCCCAACTACTATACCACCAATAATAAACCAAATTTTGTTATTCTTAACATAAATTTTGAACTTGCGTATCATTTGCACTCCCTATCTTTAAGCTTATGGGATTGATATAATTTATTTTGCTTTGCCTTGATTTGCAACTGATTCCATAGCTTTTTTAACAGCTTCAGTATCTCCCAAATAATAGTTTTTTATGGGTTTCAAATTATCATCAAGCTCATACACAAGCGGCATAGCCGTAGGTATATTTAAACTTACTATTTCATTGTTACTTATGTTATCAAGATATTTAACTAAAGCTCTCAAACTGTTTCCATGAGCGACTATAATAATCTTTTTGCATGCTTTTATCTGAGAAACTATTTCATTTTCCCAATAAGGCACTACTCTTTCTACCGTGTCTTTTAAGCATTCTGCCAAAGGCAGCTCTTTTTTTGTAAGTCCAGCGTATCTTATGTCTTTGCCAGGATACCTAGTATCACTTTCTTTCAAAGGCATGGGAGGTGTATCATAACTTCTTCTCCAAATTTTCACCTGCTCTTCGCCATATTTCGTTGCTGTTTCAGCTTTGTTTAGTCCTTGCAAATCACCATAATGTCTTTCATTTAACTTCCAACTTTTAATAACTGGGATCCATACCTGGTCCATAGTATTAAGTATATTCCAAAGAGTCTTTATAGCTCTTTTAAGAACTGAGGTATATGCCAAATCAAAAGTAAATCCGGATTTTTTTAACTGTTCGCCGGCTTTTAATGCTTCTTCTAAACCTTTTTCGGATAAATCAACATCAGTCCAACCTGTAAATTTATTTTCCTTGTTCCATGTACTTTCTCCGTGTCTGATTAAAACAATTTTATACATCGCCAGCCCTCCAATTTATAATTTCAGACATTATATTACATTTACAATCTAAAGACAATTTTATGATATGATATATTGTTATTAAAATTCACCCTTATATAAAATACATGATACTATCACATTAAGATATAATATTATGTATTTAGATTTTTGAATTTGACACTTAACATCACTTTATCCACACATATATAAGTAGGATATCTTTTTGAGTTTATTATTATAACGGTATTCATTTTGGTTGGTGTTGCAGCAAGTAATGGATAGCTAAATGCAAAAATATAAATTCTCTTTTGGTCTTATAGTGTAAATTATCCACAGCAAATATAAATATCCATGAGCACTTGGAAAAAGCTTACCATATTATTACTACATGTATCATATAGCAGAGGATATTATTCAAAAAAACATCTTAAGTCTTGGATATAAATTCAAAATTTAGCTCCTAATTCTTTAATATACTATAGAAAAAGACTGCGAGAAAATTTATTTTTCCACAGCTTTTTTTGATTTTCAAAGTAATTTAGCTTTCTGAAAAAAGCGGAGTTGATAAATATCTTTCGACTGTATCAGGTAAAATTACAACTATTCTTTTCCCAGAATTTTCAGCCCTCTTTGCAACTTCTGCAACTGCGGAAAGAGCTGCACCTGAGGAAATTCCAACAAGCACTCCTTCAAATTTTGCCACTTATCTTCATTTTTTAAACGCATCTTTGCTTGAAACCGCAATAACTTCATCACAAATTTCTGTATTTAGTGTCTTGGGAACAAATCCCGCACCTAAACCTTGAATTTGATGATGACCATGAAATCCTTCTGTTATATTATTGTAAATTTTTGACACTTTTTCCTCAAAAATAAAACATATATTACATTACTTTTTTATTTTAATCAATATGCAAAAATTCATAAACCTGAGTATATAAGAAAGGTAAATAAAGATAGGATTTAAAAATGAAAAGAAAAAAGAGAATCTAAATGATAAAGTCAGGTATTAATAAAACCTTAATTGCTATAACTCTAAAAATTATAAATTGGAACTAATATATCTTTTTTAGTAATAGGTCTGGACAAACTTATTCCACCAAAAGATGTGCATCTGCTTAACGCTACATAAAGCTGACCCGGAGCAAATGCTCCATATTCCATATCTATTATAATATTGTTAAATGTTTTCCCCTGACTTTTATGTATAGTTACAGCCCAAGACAATTTTAATGGATATTGTTTAAAAAATCCCATACTTTCTGTTTCTATTTGTTCCTGTTTTTCATTCCACTTATATTTAAATAGTTCCCATTTAAAAGGTTCAACATATTCCGTCCTTCCATTTGAAAATTTGACGTATATAAGAGTTTTATTGGAACGCATATTATTTTTTATATCTTCAACAATTCCTATACTGCCATTTACCCATCTGCCTTTGGCATCGTTGTTTAACATCATCACTTGAGCACCTTTTTTAATTACCAAATTATATTCTGCAGGAAGCATTTTAGAACCTTCTTCTATATTTTTAGTTTCCGCTACAAATATAGCACAGTCTGAATTTATCTTTGAAAGGTATTGATGATTTATATACGCAGCTTTATTATTTGTTGTGGTTAAGTACACGCTCATAGGCTTGCTGAAAATGTCTGGAGAAACCTTTTTATTAAGCTCAGCGAGTTCAGCATCGCTAATTGTATTGTTGCGAACCGCATTTAATAAAGCCACAAAATTAAGCTCTTGCTGCCTATATACTTTTGTAAGCTCAAGTGTGTGAAGCATACATTCATTTAAAGAATACGCACTTAAAAAATAAGGCGATTTGTACACAGAAGAAAAAATATGTTTTTCTTCTCTTTTTACAACAGGAGGAAGCTGCTTTAAATCCCCGATAAACACCATTTGAACACCGCCAAACGGCTCTTTATGTTTTTCCCTGTTTACTCTTAAAAATTTATCAACACAATCCAGTAAATCACAACGTAGCATTGATGCTTCGTCAATAATAATTGTTTCAACTTTTCTATATATTGATTTGTCAGAAAGTTTTTTATTTTTGATTTTAGAAAGAGTCACGTCTGGCTTAAAATTAAAAAAAGAATGGATTGTTTCTCCGCCGCAATTGAGAGCGGCTACGCCAGTAGGAGCAAGAACTATAGTCCTTTTTTTAACATGCATTATATAGTAACGCAAAAATGTGGTTTTGCCAGTACCAGCATTCCCTGTTACAAAAACACAATTATGCGTTTTATCTATTAAATCAAAAACTTCTTTAAATTTATCATTTATTTCTAATTTGTTCGGCATTTTGGTAATTATATCATTTTAAGTGTTAAGTTTTAGATAAGTAAAATTTTATTGAAATCTTTATTTAGCAACATATTTCTAAATCATAAAATTTTACAGGATTATATTTCCAAAACTAAAATTCCTGATGCAGATTATTTTATAAACCCATATATCAGCTACACGCATAAATGCATATTATATTGTTATGCCGAGTTTATGAAAACGTTATACTACCAACATTAAGTCTTTTTTAACAGTGTCTGGGAGTTTGATAATTTAAAATCTTTTCTATGAATATTCTATAATTGACGAAAATATTCTACAAAAATAGCTTGGCAAAGTTAGCACAGTATTATATTGCATGTAATATGATGTATATATAATATGCAAAGGAATGAGGTATCCTAATTTGAGAATTACCACTTTTTGAATATGTCTAGTGACGAATCCTTGAAAAAAACTGAAGAACTACTAAACATTTTATATAGCTTGATAGAGCTGGTTTTAAACTATAAAGTCATTGAAATAAAGGATGATGATGTCAATATGTGCTAAGAACAAAAAGAATTGTGTTGTTATTGTTGGTGGTATCGACGTTTATGTTTTCTAGTGCTTGGGCAGACAAGATGAAAGAACCAATTATCGTTACAATAAATGGGAGATTAGTAGTTAACGAAGATGCAGTGGATTCTATTATTGAAAGCCTTGAGATTCTACTCACCGTTTGATACAGCATTGAATAAAGCAGAACGTTTCGCACAATTTGTAAGACCATATGAAGACTACGTCCGCTCTAACGCCAGTCTGGATAGCTCTTTCTGCTCCTGTCAACATTTCTGCTATCCCCACACTTCTTGTATCAATATATGAAATATATCCCAATCCCGAGTTTGCTGCTTTTATTTCTTTGAAATATTTAGCTTTTGGGATAAATAGTATCTGAGGTGTCTATAACGCGCACTTTGCCACCCTGCAGTCTAATTATGTCCTTTTTACGTGATTAAAAAATTCTATCATAGGAAAACTTGAGCTAACACAAGGGGGTCCATTTATCATAATGATATACATACCTGCATAATCTGGCAATGGTGTGCCAAGCCCTTCTTGCGGTTACACTGCATGAGATTCTTCAGATGTTTCAGCAGAATCTTGACTCACATTTAGCATTTCATTTTCAATACACGTCTGTGCATTAGAAGTTAGAAATTGAACATTTAAAGCTGTCACCATTTTTCATTTTTGGAATACCAAAAATATCGGCAACCGTTTGAGAAATGTCTGATAAAATTTTTCTTATTCTCAAATCAACATTTTTCTTTAACTTTTTTCCATATATAAGTAAAAGAGAACATACTCTCTCGTATTGTCCGTATGAAGTTTGTAAGTTAGATCGCAGACATGATCCGCTGTTATGATAAGTATATCATCGTATTTTAATGCTTTGATAAAATTTGGCAAAACAACGTCAAAATCTTTCAAACCATTTGCATAAGCTTCAATATCGCGTCTGTGAATCCATAGCGGATCAAAATCAACAAGATTTGTAAAAATTAACGTTTGTTGCTTTGCTAGATTGATTTACTTCATTAAGCATAGTATATCTATACCGTTTAGATTTCTTTTGGTATAAATAGTTTTTGGTATTGTTGATCTTTTCATTACACGTGGCATCATCGGAAAGTTCCACGACAACAACGCTATCCAATACAATTAAAATAATTCATTTTGTCATAACTCATTTCCGCAAATACGACAAAAACTATAAGTTATTTTCTTTTTAAAATCTTTTGAACCGCTTTTACTATATTAACATCTCTCAAACCGTATTTAGTTATTAAATCCATAGGATCGCCCGATTCGCCAAAAGTATCGTTTACCGCTACCATTTCTACAGGAACAGGACAATTTTTAACTAATACTTCTGCAACAGCAGAACCAAATCCTCCGTAAATTTGATGTTCCTCGGCAGTTACTATGGCTCCGCACTCTTTAGCTATAGAAATAATTGCTTTTTCATCTATGGGCTTTATTGTGTGAGCATTTACCACTCTCGCTTCAATTCCTTTTTTCTCCAAAAGTTCAGCAGCCATTAAAGCTTCATAAACCATTGTTCCACAAGCCATAATTGCAACATCGTTTCCTTCTCTTAAGATATTAACCTTTCCTATCTTAAATGGAGAATTGTCATTTGTAAATATAGGAGTGTTTTCTCTACCATATCTTATATAAACAGGACCATTTGCATAAGCGCTTGCTATAACAGCTTTTTTTGTTTCTACAAAATCGCACGGAGCAATAACTTTCATTCTAGGGAGACATCTCATAATAGCAATTTCTTCCAAAGCCTGATGAGTCGCTCCATCTGGACCAACCATAAGACCTGAATGCGACCCACCGATTTTAACATTCAAATTAGAATAACAAATAGTAGTTCTTATTTGTTCCCAAGGTCTTCCAGCAGCAAAAACTCCGTATGTAGCCACAAATGGAATAAATCCGGCTACGGCAAGCCCGGCAGCCATGCCAAGCAAGTTAGTTTCAGCTATGCCTACATTAAGAAATCGGTCTGGAAACATATCTCTAAAAGTATTTATTGCAACAGAAGAGGATGTATCAGCACCTAAAACAAAAATCTTATGATTTTCTTTTCCAAGCTCAACAAGACCTTCTCCAAAACCAAATCTTGTAGCTTTTTTCCCAAAAATTTCTACCATAACTATCTCCCGTATAATCCCATAGAGTTTATAAATATATTATTTTATTGAAGCGTCAATTTCTTCTAAAGCTTTCTGAACTAATTCTTTTGACGGAATCTTACCGTGCCATTCTGCAAGATTTTCCATATAAGAAACACCTTTTCCTTTTACAGTTTTAGCTATTATTGCCGTAGGTTTACCTTTAGTTTCTTTAAATTGCGAGTACGCTTTATCAACTTCGGAAAGATTGTGTCCGTCTATTTCTAAAACATTCCATCCGAAAGATCTATATTTGTCAGCCAATGGCTCAACATTCATAACGTCTTTTGTAGCGCCATCTATTTGTAATCTATTATTATCAACTATAGCGCAAAGATTATCAAGCTTAAATTGCGGTGCAGCCATTGCCGATTCCCAAATACTTCCTTCTTGTTGCTCGCCGTCACCCATTAAAACATAAACTTTATTGTCCTTTTTAGCTTGTTTTATACCCGCAGATATTCCAACACCTATTGATAGACCATACCCCAATGAACCCGTAGATACTTCTATGCCAGGAAGTCTTTTATCTTTTGCAGGATGTCCTTGAAGCCTACTGCCTGCTTTTCTTAATGTATATAACTCGTCAGAACTAAAGCATTCAAGCTGAGCTAAAACCGCATAAAGAACAGGGCAAACATGACCCTTAGACAACACAAAATAATCTCTGTTTACGTCGCTTGTATTTTTAGGGTTAAATCTCATATGATTAAAATACAAGCCTACTACAAGCTCAACCGCAGACAAACTTCCTCCTGGATGTCCCGAGCCTGCAATTTCTAGCATTTTAATAATATCTTTCCTGACATTTGCCGATACTATCTTTAAGTCTAAAATATCCATTGTAAAAACTCCCATAACGTTATTTTTTGCTATTTATTTTTTTCTTTAGGCAATGACTTTAAAACAGACTTAACAACTCCGCTTTTGGCAGAATCTTCATCCTAACTTTCATTATTAAATGAATCTGACCACACAACTTGTCCTGTTTCAACATTCTGTAAAACAAGCTTTTGAGTTTGTGAGTTTCAACATCTATCTGTCATCCTTGCCGAAATGCCAGTACTAACAGTATTCAGTATATAATAAATAAAAGGATTGGAAAAGAAAGAGACATATTTAGAAAACTACTAAAATGTTTGATGAAAATAGAGATTTGCAATAGAATTAAATATAGCTATGCAATGAACTTCTATGAAAACATTACCAACATTGCTGACAATTTGCCTAGTATTCCAATTTGTTTTTTTTGGCGGTCAGAATTTCAATTGACATTGAAGTATTATTGATTTGTTCTGTTCTCTGAAACCTTCTTCAGCGTCAAAATCATAACTTCCTTTCAAAAATAAATTCGGCGTTAATCTATATTGCAGTTCTATACTATGTATCAAGTCAAGTCTTCTATTTAACTCGTCAAAAGTTAAGTTATATCCGAATAAAACGTCTTTATTTATGTTCTTTTCCACTGTATATTTTGTCCCAGATAACAAATTAACAAGTTCAAGATTTTTGTCTGCAGAAACAGTATAATTTGTATTTACATAAGAGACTCTAAAATTATCTGCAACACCAACTTTACATAATAATGATTTTGCCAGAGGAGTTGAAAAGTGCTGATCAAAATATCTTAATACAGCTTGCTTTGCTCTAAGCTCAACATTTGATTTAGATAAGCCCGGCGTGTTGTCAAAAATTTCCGGTTCTAGTGCTGAAACGTTTATTTTTTTGTCTTGGTCTCCACCCACAATTTTAGCCAAAGCTTTTTGAGGTTTCATATTCGGATCATCTTTTGAGCTAAAGCTTATTGCATTGCTTTTTGAAAGTTCAGATAGTTTACACCTTTTGATAAATAACTTTATTTCTTCGGGTTCTCTGTCTCTCTTTGAAAAAATCGCAGTTTTCCCTTCTACAGTTACATAAATTTGATTATCGTCAATTATTTCTAATTTGGCGTTTAGTATATCAAAGCTTCTCCCAAAATAGCTCAATCTGCCGTTTGTTGATTCAATAATTCCTTTGGATTTCAAACTATTGAGACTTCCGTTTATGTGCAAAGCTCCGTTTATCAAAGCGGAAACAATTGAATTTTCAAATTTTGTATTTATGCCAGTACGCAAATCCAAATCAAATTTAGTACTTGCTGGGAGTGAAAAATTAGAATCCTCATTATCTTTATCTTTCCACCTAGTGAAAGTAAATCTTGTATCTTCCAAAACAATATAACCAGAAATCAAAGGTTTTTGTGGACTTCCAGTAATTTTAATATCAAACAAAGGCTCCCCTGATGAGTAATCTTTCAATAGAAACTTTTGTCCCATAAATTTTGAAACAGGCAACTGAGGCACAGAGATAGGGATTCCTTTTTTCCCTTCCGTAACAGCTCTAATGCCAAAATCCTCTATAATAAAATTCTTAAGTTTTATTCGCCCTGCAATATTTACTTTACCTGCACCTGAATTAAAGGTAAACTTATTAATTTTAATTAAATTGTCAGTAAGAGATATTTCAACTGATACATTTTTTATTTTATCAAGATAGTCGTTAGAACGAAATATTCCGTCGGAAACTAAAAATGTCCCATTATTTTTTAAATTTTTATAACTTCCCTTTATAGTACCTTTCAATAATAATTTGCCGTTTAAAGGATTTAAAAAACCGTCTGAAAGATATTTTAAGATACCAAGTTTGTTATCTTCAACCTCATAGGAAATATCTACAGTTTCTTTAGATGTTTTTTCGCTAAAGCGAATAGGGAAACTCCCTTTTACAGCAATTTTTATACTGTTTCTTTTTGAAACAAATGCCGATTTTATATAAGCACAACTATTATAAAAATCCATATAAATGCCTAATTTATCAAATGGAACATTCATCAAAGTTCCATTTATTGAAGCGATTGACATATTGCCATCAAGAGAACTCGCGTCGCCTTTGAGCTTAACATGTATATCAGCATCGCCTTCTAATCCTACGGGCAAATCAAAAAGATTTGACATAAACTTCCAATCAATACTAAAACCTGCAAATTCAAGATTTATGCGATCTTTTGAAAAATTTCCTGACATATCAAAATATGACAATTTTCTTACAACATTTAATTTCTTCACTGATAAAGTGTCGCCAAAAATAATTTCACCGGATAAATTAAAATCATTATTTTCGTCACTTGGGTTTTGAAAAAGTTTTAATCTGCCTTCTTTAAATAAATAATTAAAAAGATAATGATTTAATTTATATTTATTCACCCACAAGTTATTTAAATCAACAACACCATTAAATATAGAAATATCATTGTCTTCTACTATATCACCAGACAGTTTAACGCTTCCAAGCAAATTCGCTGGTCCAGCACGAATATTTAGCAAAAATAAATCTAAAAAATATTTATTGTTATTTAAATCACAAAAACCTTTATCAATCCTTATTTCACTATTAGAAATTTTTGCAGAAGCGGACTTTATTGTGATGTTTTTATTGACAATTTCAATTTCAGTTTTAAGATCTTTCAATTTTAAAGAATTTACATAAGCATCTTTAGTCTCCAAAAGTATCTTAAGTTCTGGCTTTTTATCACGAAAACAAATTTCTCCTTTTCCGAAAAATTCACACTTAAACGGCAATGTAAATCCTGTAAATATATTTATAATTCTCTCGTTTAAATTGCTTACGCTTACCTGCAGACGTCCTACGCTTGAATATGCTCCTGAGAGAGAGACTTTCGACTTGCCTGACATAATATTCGTTTTACTTATGTTTGCGATCCCATCTTTATAAGAAATTAGAGATGATAAAGAAAATGGTTGAGATAAATAAGAGCCTTTTTTTAACAAAGATGAAATTTCAATATAAGGATTATTTAATTTGCCTGAAAGTTTTACAGAAGCATCTAAAAATCCAACAAGACCAGGATATACTCCTTCTATATTCGTATTTTTGAAATCAATAATGCCAGTTATCTCGTTTCTTTTCAAATTTGCCGATAGCATCGCATTCAAGCCGTTATCAGACTTTAAATTTGACAATTTAATTTTTTTTGGTGAAATATTTACATTGGCTTCCATGCTTCCCAAAGAAATGCCGCCTATTTTTACTCCAATGCTCTTCAGTATGCCTTTTACCGCTTTCCCATCGCTTAAATAACCATGAAATTCACTATGACAATTTGCTTTAACACCTCGTACAATAATATCTTTTAAGTTAATATACATAGAAGACTCAGGATTTTCATTTGTAAAACCTATCAGTCCTTTTAGATCGGCTATAGCGGTATTTGAAACATTTTTGATAAAAAAGCGCTCAATCTCTATCTTATTTAAATCCGCTTCTCCTTTTACTTCAAATTCCTTAAAATTATTCCCATAAAATGTTCCGTCAAAAGCTTTAAGATCAAGTTTTATACCTATATCTTTTTCATAACTTATA
>JAITAQ010000014.1 GCA_031283985.1 Endomicrobium sp.
GGACCTAAAATAGATATAAAGATAAAGGACGCCATAGGAAGACTATGGCAGTGTTCTACTATACAGTTTGATTTCAATTTACCTGAAAGATTTGATATTTCTTATGTGAATTCTTCAGGCAAGAAAGCACGACCTTACATGATACACAGAGCTTTAATGGGTTCTTTAGAGAGATTTATAGGAGTCATTTTAGAACATTATGCAGGAGACTTGCCTTTGTGGCTTTCGCCTGTTCAAGTTGTGGTAGCTAATATAAATAAAGAGCAGCATGAATATTGTAAAGAGTTGATGCAAACTTTAAAAAAGAACGGCATAAGAGTTGTCTTTGACGACAGAAACGAAAAAATTGGACATAAAATAAGAGAAAATACAATGCAAAAGATTCCTTATATAGCAGTTGTAGGAAATAAGGAAAAGGAAATTAGATCAGTTGCCGTCAGAGCAAGAGGAAATAAAGATTTGGGCGTTATGACGACAGATAACTTTATTGATATGATAAAAGAAAAGAACTTTCCAGGAATAAATGAACTGTAGTATTTATTGTTGTTATGTCGACGGAATTCATTGACTCAAGGCAGGTGTTTTAGTGAAACATATAGACGAAGCAAAAATAAACTCCTTGTTGGACTTGAATGTTTCAGAACAAGAAATAGACTATATTTTAAAAAAGACCCACTTTTTAAAAAGACTTACTCTTGAAGAATCTGCCAAGCTTTTGTCTGTTAAAGAAGCATCTTTGTTAAAAAAGATCTACAATGCAGCTGCATATGTTAAAAATAGAATATACGGCAAACGCGTAGTAATGTTTGTTCCGTTATACATAAGCAATTTTTGCTCTAACAGTTGCTTATATTGTGGTTTTGCGGCAAATAATAAACTCACAGTAAGAAAAAAACTTTCCACTCAAGAAATAAAAGAACAAACCGAAATACTTCTCAAGAGAGGTCATAAACGCATTTTAATGGTTGCTGGGGAGATGGCTTCTTCCCAAGAAAATGTAAATTATTACACTGACGCGGTAAAAGCTATTTACGATGTGGAATATAAAGGCAACAAAATAAAAAGAGTAAACATTAACGTGGCACCTATGAGTATTGAGCAATTTAAAAGATTGAAACAATCAGGCATAGGGACCTACCAGATATTTCAAGAGAGTTATCATGACATTACTTATAGAAAACTTCATGTATCAGGTGCAAAGTCTGACCCTGATAATCGTTTGGATGCTGTTGATAATGCTTTTAAGGCTGGTATTGACGATGTCGGCATAGGTCCTTTGTTAGAACTTTATGATTATCGTTTTGAAATACTTGCCATGTTAATGCATATAGAATATTTGGAGAAAACTTATGGATTAGGTCCTCATACAATTTCAGTTCCTCGCATTGAGACTGCTCCGGGATCCTCATATGCTGACAAGAAGGAATATCCTATTTCTGATGAAGATTTTAAAAAATTGGTTGCAGTTTTAAGATTATCAGTTCCTTATACTGGAATAATAATGTCAACAAGAGAAACTGCCCGACTTAGAGATATTTTGGTCAATTTGGGTGTTTCGCAAATCAGCGCTGAGTCAAAAGTTACTCCCGGTGGATATGAAGAAGATTCTTCCTGTCATAACGATAAACTTGAAAGGCAATTTAGTCTAAAAGATCAACGCAGCTTAAACGAAATAGTTAAGTCTTTGCTTTCTCAAGGTTTAATTCCAAGTTTTTGCGCGGCGTGTTACCGCAAAAACAGAACAGGTGAACATTTTATGTATTTGGCAAAACCCGGAGCAATAAAACATATGTGCGATATAAATGCTTTAATAACTTTAAAAGAATATCTTGAAGATTTTTCAACACCTGAAATAAAAGAATTGGGTTACAAGCTTATAGAGGAATATAAAAATAAACTTGATAACGACAGTATTAAAGCGTTGGACAAGTTTTTTAAGAATATAAACAACGGCATAAGGGACGAGTATATTTAGTTTAAAATAACAAGAATGAAAATAACCCATCTTACATTAATTAAGAAGTTTTTTTAAAATTTATTAGACTTTGTTAGAATAAAAAGAATATGGTCTAAACATTATTACGGGTCAACTGGAGAGGATACATTATTATTAAATTATTTAACAAAATGAGAAAATGCGATATAAACGTTATTAAATTTTTTATTTTTTAAAAAGCAATTTCCCAAACACTTTTATATTCTTTTTTACAGGAAAAAGGTTATATTGTCGTTGCGAAAACAAGATATTCCCTAATTTTTAAGAATGCTTTTAACCATAAGCTGAGACTTGAACACAGAATTGGTAGAACTATCTCAAGTTCATAAAAATCTGATAAATAACCATACTTAATATTGTTTGACTTTATATCTAAACGATAATAAAAAGGGATCACTGTATGTGTAAGTGTTTTCAGATAAATCTGCTAAAGAATTGATGAAAACCAATGAGCTTGATTAGAGAAGTGGATGCTATATGAGAGAAAACCGAACTTTTATTATTTCGCAGATAAAGCTAAGTTTTAGTTTAATGGTTTGCTATACGCTATACTATTTTTTACGAAAAAATTTTAGTGTTGCAGTTCCTTTCTTAAATTCAGATTTAGGGATTTCAAAGATGACAATTGGCTTAATTATGACTTTACACGGTCTAACCTATGGAATCTCACGTTTTTTGTGCGGCATGGCGTGCGACAAATTTAGTGCTGCAAAAATTTTCAAAACTGCGTTACTTTTGTCATGTTTTATTAGTTTTATCTTAGGGTTTCAAACTACAGCAATTTGGATAGGGGTGCTATGGGTACTCAACGCAATGGCACAAGCTTGCGGTTATCCTCCTGTTACGAAAATGCAATCCAACTGGGTTCATCCTGAGAAGTTTGCAACATGGACAAGTATCGTAGATACTGGGCATTCGCTAGGAGCATTTTTAATTGTAATCGCCTGTGGTTATATTGCTACGTCTTGGGGATGGCAATGGTGTTTTTGGTCTCCTATAGGAATAGTATTAATTGGAATTATTTTAACTTATAAATATATTAAGGACTGCCCTAGTCAGCTGGGATTTGACAATTTAGAAAACAAAAATCCAACTCAAGCACTTACAAGAAAAGAATATTTTAGAATTATTAGTGAAAATGTTTTTAAAAATAAACCACTTTTGATTATCGCAATATCTCAAATCGGCGTTTACTGCCTAAGGTTTGCAATTTTAGACTGGGGTCCAACTCTGTTGAAGGAGACCAAGCATCTTTCTCTTATAAACGCCGTTTGGGTCGTTGCAATCTTTGAAGCAGCAGGCATATTGGGTACACTTTCATCGGGATTTGTTACAGATAGATTCTTTGGTGGTAGAGCGCACAGAACATCTCAAGTATCATTAGCTCTTAGTCTAATCTCTTTAATTCTTTTTCTAGCCATTCCCAATGCGACGATGATCGTATATTTATTATTATTATCTTTGTCAGGATTTTTTACTTATTCAGCCCAGATTCAAGGCACTACCGCAGTCGCAAAGCTTGCAACAAGGAATGCTGCAGGTACTGCATCGGGATTTATTGGACTATGCGCTTATTTAAGCGTTATATTTACAGGGTTTGGAGTAGGAATAATAACTCAAAACTTTGGGTGGACGCCCGCGTTGCTATTTCTAGCTTCGCTTGGATTTATAGCGTTTTTGATTCGCTTATCTATATGGAATGCAAAGGCAGATGGATACGGGGCTAAATAATAATGATTTTTAGAGGAAATTTTACTTTAGATAAAAAATCTCATAAAATATATTGTTGGCTTATTATTAGTTTAAGAGTTTATTTATGACGGCAGAGCGAATTAGTAAAGCGAAAAAAAGAGTCTCGAGTCTTCTTCCAAGTTAAAATCTACTATAGCTATAGTGTGTAATTTTTCACCGCAAAAACCTGTAGGCGATGCAATTGTTTACTTTTGGGAAAGCCATAATAAACATCTTGATGAGAAAGAAAAAACACAAGCTACAATTGATTTAATATATAAGGAATTTGATTTAACGACATGTGAGTGACACTGTATTTAGAGAGAAAAGTTGGGAAGATTGCATAAATAATTTATTTTATAAAGATTTTAGAAATCTTGTTGTAAATAAAATAGATAATGATACTGTTTTTGTAAATGCATTTTCTAAAAGTATTACTGATTTTGCATTAACCACATGGGACAAATGAAACAAACGATAAATTATATATTCTAGAAGAAGTTTCGTAGATACTCAGCTTGACTCTCTTACATTTAAATAATCCAATATATTTAATACACATAGGACGCGCTCTAATACTGCTGTTGCAGTAATGTTTCATCACTTCCCAAATCTTCAGAAAGCAGTAAAGTGGTTGGCACTACGTTTTAGTATAAGTAATTTTGAAAATATTTCAGAGTTTTTATTAGATTATAGAAATGCTTTTTATGTTGGACATTCTTGTACTATAGAAAATAAAGAATCTGTATCTGTAAGAGAAATTACAAATTTTAGAAAAGAGGAAGAATTATTTCAAAAAAAATATACAAAGAGCATTAGAATATGAAAGGAGAAAAAATAATTTGTTACAGTTAATAATAGATAAATTACCAGTAAATACTTATTGGTTAAATCGTAATATGGATTATATGTGGTTAAATGATGATTTACAAGGCTAGAGTTTTGGTTTAGGTTTTAAAGAAGAAATCATCTATAAAACTAATTATGATCTACATATCTACATAGAGTTGAAGAAGATAAATTGAATAAAATCAATAATATTGTCATGATGACTTCAACTTCATATGAGGTTGAAGAGCTAGTTTTTACAAAGTTTATTGGCAAATTATACAATTATTTATCAAGAAAGAGACTATCTGTTTGATAGTAAATGAGAAAATTATAGGTTTATTTGGATTATCCACATTTAGTTTCCTATGAGTTTTAAAAGACACATTAGATGTTAAAAATATAAAACTTATTTAAGTGGTCACATATATCTGTTGTCAAAAGACATCTAATAAACTTTGGGAATCACAAAAAGTTTTTATGAAATCCTAAACATATGTTATTTTTTGTATTTTTGTAAAAAGTCCAATATCTTGCTTGTGGGATAGTGTGTCAGATTGACAAAAGAAAACTGTTGTTGTAAAATCAAATTATATCAAAAAGAAGCCGCCCGGCTCACCTTAACCGTGTGTTTGAAATATATAAGTAATTTAGGGAAAAGGTTAAATATTAACAATATTTTTGTCGCATAGCGCGATGTATTTACGGGGCGGATATAAAATTATATCTGTTCCGATTTTTATTTAAAAATTGGAAATGGGGTGGTAATGTCCCGATTGCCAAGAGGGGGGAGTCGTCGAAAACAGAAGATTTCGTATAAACCAGTTTATTAGAGTTCCGGAAGTGAGACTTGTTGATTCTAGTGGAACTATGGTGGGAATAGTAAAAACACCTGAAGCTTTAGCAAAAGCACAGGCAAAAGAGTTAGATTTGGTTGAAATTTCTCCTCAGGCAAATCCGCCTGTATGCAAAATAATCAACTTCTCTAAGTTTAAATACAATATGGAGAAGAAAGAAAGAGAAGTTAAAAAGAACCAAAAGATTTCTCACTTAAAAGAAATACGAATTAGACCTCGTATATGTGAGCATGATTTAGAAGTTAAGGTTAAGCGTGCCCGGGAATTTATAACTGGTGGAGATAAGGTGCAACTTACAGCTATGTTTTCAGGTAGAGAAATGCAACACAAAGATTTGGGCATAAAAATTATGAATAAAATTAAAGAATCTTTGATTGATGTAGCAGAACCAGAAGGAAGAACTTCTTCTATGGGTGCCAGAGTATTTATGACTTTGATTCCCAAAAAAAATCTAAAGTAAAAAAATAAATTAAATGACAAACTGCTTAGTTTAAATAAAAATATTTTGTTTAAGCGGCGTGTTGATAAATGGAGGAAAGAGATGCCTAAGATGAAGACTCACAGCGGATCAAAAAAACGTTTCAAAGTTACAGGAAAAGGGAAAGTTAAATATAAGAGGCCCGGGCAGAGACATTTGCTGACTGGCGATTCTGGCAATCAGAATAGAAAATCAAGAAAGGCTGTTATAGTGGCTGATTCAGATATGAAGACTATGAATAAATTGATGCCTTACAGTTTTTAACGTTAATTTTATATTTACATAATTAAGGAGATTTGCGATGCGGGCAAAAAGCGTAGTATATACAAGACAAAAGAAGAAAAAAATATTTAGGCTTGCCAAAGGCTCTTATGCAACGAAGAAAAATCGTTGGAGAATGGTTATTCAACAAGTTGAACGTTCTCTTAATTATGCTTATACGGGAAGAAAAGATAATAAATCTAATTTCAGAACTCTTTGGATAGTTCGTCTTAACGCTGCTGTAAGAGAACAAGGAATTTCTTACAATAAGTTTATTTCCGGTCTTAAAAAAGCTAATGTGGCAATAGACAGAAAAATGCTTGCTGAAATCGCAGTAAACGATAATGCGATTTTCAAACAATTAGCTGAGATTGCAAAAACCGCTTAATTTAAAAATAAATGAAATTTTCTCCGACAAAAACCTTAATATTGTTTTTTCTTGGACTCATAGTGGCAGGTGCGGTGCTTTTGTCGCTGCCTGCCTCTAATAGTTTTAGTAAATTTTCTTTTATTACAAATCTGTTTACTTCAGCTTCAGCTGTATGCGTTACTGGTCTTTCAGTTGTGAATATAGGCGAATACTACTCTATATTTGGGCAAAGTGTTATTTTAATTTTAATACAGTTGGGCGGATTGGGATATATGTTTGTCTCCACTGTTATTACGCTGCTTCTTGGTAAGGTAGCTTTAAAAGACAGGCGCATAATGCAGGAGCTTTTTGATGTGTCGTCTTTTAAGGGGTTAAAATATCTTCTTTCAAAGGCAATTATTTTTGTTTTAGGAATAGAGTTTGTTGGTGCTGTCGTCTTAACATTTATTTTTTACCGAGATTTCCCGTTTTTAAGAGCTGTTTACTTAGGAATATTCCACTCTATATCAGCATTTTGTAATGCGGGATTTAGTGTTTTCAACAGTAGTTTAGCCATGTTTGCTGGCAATCCATGTATTATTTATACTGTTTCCATTTTGATAATTTTAGGCGGGTTTGGCTTTTTTGTTATAATTGATATTTACGATGACTATAAAGAAAAGCGTAGACATTTGTCTACGCACACAAAAGTTGTTCTTTCTATGACTTTGATAATTATGGTGCTATCGTTTTTGTTATTTTTATTTTCCGATTCGCTAAAAGGGCAGGGGTTATTTCATTTAATAAACAATGCTTTTTTTCAAGCGATAAGCGCTAGGACAGCCGGATTTTATACTGTGCCGACATCCCTTTTTAGCGAGTTTACTGAAATTGTATTGATGATTTTTATGTCTA
Organism: Endomicrobium sp.; assembly: GCA_031283985.1. Lineage (GTDB taxonomy): Bacteria > Elusimicrobiota > Endomicrobiia > Endomicrobiales > Endomicrobiaceae > Endomicrobiellum. Next base: position 7,416 of record JAITAQ010000014.1, read on the forward strand.
TTGGAGCAGCTCCAGGAAGCACAGCAGGAGGTATAAAAGTCACGACATTGGCTTTAATTTTTATATTTATAAGAAGCGTTCTAAAGGGCGATGACGATTATATCATTTTTAAAAGACGAATACCGTACGACATAGTAAAAAAAGCTTTGGTTATTTTTATAGTATTTTTTGCTTTAATAGCATTGTTGTCGCTTGTCCTTATGTTGCAAGAAAATTATTTAAGACCTGTAACTGTTGTTTTTGAAGTGATTTCAGCGTTTGCCACAGTTGGCTTATCTCTTGACATTACACCTGGTTTGTCTTTAGCTGGTAAGATATATATTAT
>JAITAQ010000033.1 GCA_031283985.1 Endomicrobium sp.
ATGGAATGGTTCAGCGGTGGATCCATTATATACAGTTTAATTTATGCAGGGCTTGTTATTTTCTTCTGCTATTTTTATAACTCAATATCTTTTAATCCAAAAGATTTATCTGAAAACATAAAAAAGTCAGGCGGTTTTATTCCCGGCGTTAGACCTGGAGAACCTACTGCTGATTACATACAAAAAATTCTTGAAAGAGTTACCCTTGGTGGTGCATTGTTTGTTGCCTGTATTGCAGTTTTGCCCGATTATTTGAGAAGCGTAATGAAAGCTCCGTTTGTTTTCGGCGGGACATCTCTCCTCATTGTCGTTGGTGTATCGCTTGATACTATAGGGCAGATAGAGTCGCATTTGATAATGAGACATTATGAGGGTTTTATGAAAGAGGGGAGAATAAAAGGGCGTTGGTTCAATGTGCGTTAGAGAACTTGTCTTTTGAATTTATACTTTCTTCTGCTTTAACTTGTGCGTAGTACTAGTACTATACTTCAGAGTATGTTTCGTTAAAACAAGCGTCATCTAAACCCAAAACCCTATATTCTTAAAATTTAGTTCTGAAGTTTAGTTTTTAAAAAATTGATATTTTGTTGAAAAATAATAAAAAATAAAGCGATAGAAATTCAAAATGAATTACGTACTTATAGGTCCTCCCGGGTCAGGAAAAGGAACTCAAGCAAAAAAAATTGTAGAAAATTTTGGTATGGTCCATCTCTCAACAGGTGATATGTTTAGAGAAGCCAAAAAGTCTGATGAAGATATAAGAAAATTTCTTTCGTCAGGGCAGTTAGTCCCAGATGAAATAGTTGTCAGTATGGTAAAGAAATGTCTTGAAAAAGACAATATAAAAAAAGGATTTCTTTTGGACGGTTTTCCAAGAACTCTCAATCAAGTTCAGGAACTTGATAAAATGCTTAAATCTGAAAACATAAAAATAGATGCTGTATTTTTTATATATGTTCATTTTGAAGAGGCAGTTAAAAGAATTTCAGGAAGAAGAGTTTGTTCTTGCGGTGCAAGCTACCACGTAAACTTTATTCCTTCTAAAGTTAAAGGAAAGTGTGCTGCTTGCAACGGTGAGCTTATACAAAGAAGTGATGATAAAGAAAACGTTGTGAAAGATAGGCTAGAGGTTTATGAAAAGCAAACAAGACCTTTAATAGATTATTATAAGAAAACAGGGTTGCTTGTTAATATAGACGGTTTAAAAAGTGAATCTGAAGTGTTTGAAGAAATAAAAAAATACATAGAGGCGAAATAAGTTGTTTTTTAAAAAGCAGACAATAGAGCCAAAAACGGCAAAAGAAATTGAGAAGATGAGAATTGCCTGTAAAGTTGTCGGGGAAATTTTAGAAAAGCTTTCTGAAATAATAAAGCCTGGAGTAACTACTAAATATATAGATGAATTTTCGGAAAAGTATATAAGAAAATTGAAAATGACACCTGCGTTTTTAGGTGTACCTGGAGCAAGGTATCCATTCCCCGCATCAGCATGTGTCTCAATAAATAATGAGGTTGTACACGGGATTCCGAATGCTTCTCGCGTACTAAAGTCAGGAGATATAGTTTCTGTAGATTTGGGTGTTTTTTATGAAGGCTATTATGGTGATGCAGCAAGAACCTACGCAGTCGGCAGTATCTCCGACACAGCCGCTAATCTTCTTAAAATTACAGAACTTTCTTTACAGAAAGGCATAGAAAAATCTCTTCATGGGAACAGGATTGGTGATGTTTCAAATGCTGTACAAGTAGTTGTTGAGAATGCTGGTTTTTCTGTTGTAAGAGACTTTGTCGGACACGGAATAGGCAGAAATCTGCACGAAGAGCCTCAAATTCCAAATTATGGTAAGGCAGGAATTGGTGTTAAACTTCTCCCCGGAATGGTTCTTGCTATAGAGCCTATGGTAAACGAAGCAAGTTATGAAGTTTGTATGTTGGATGATGATTGGACTGTGGTTACAAAAGATGGAAGGCTAAGCGCTCATTTTGAGCATACCGTGGCAATAATGGAAAACGGTTACGAAATTCTAACAAAGGTGTAGAATGGCTAAAGAAGAGAAACTTATTGTTGATGGAAAAATTTTGGAATCTTTGCCAAATGCTGTGTTTAGAGTAGAACTTGTAGAGAATGGACATGTCATCTTGGCACATATTTGCGGAAAGATGAGAATGCACTACATAAAGATACTCCCCGGCGATAAGGTTAAAGTTGAGCTTTCTCCTTATGATTTAACAAGAGGCAGAATTATATACAGAGAGAAGTAGAAAATTGCTATAAAATAACAAAATATTCAACATACGAAAGTGTGTGGCGTGTAGTGTTTTTTTGTTATTTTATGATATAATACAAACTTGTCAAAATATATAGAAATAACGGAGTATGAAATGAAAGTCAGAGCATCGGTGAAACCTATTTGTCAGAAGTGTAAAGTTGTAAAACGCAAAGGTGTAGTACGAGTTGTATGTTCGGAGGCTAAGCATAAACAGAGGCAAGGATAGTGTCAGTAAGGTTGAAATAACAAGCAAAAAGTCTGTTATTTTTAAGCTAGATAAAAATAGAAGCAAATATATGGAGGATAAATAAATGGCTCGCGTTGCCGGAGTAGATTTACCAAAGAACAAAAGATTAGATATAGCGCTAAGGTATATTTACGGTATAGGACCTGCTATATCAAACGAAATTATAGCGGAACTTTCATTAGATCCCGCTAAAAGAGTTAAAGATTTAACCAAAGAAGAAGTAAATAAAATAAACAATATTATAACAAAAAATTTAAAAGTTGAAGGAGATCTCAGAAGAGAAATCCAGTCAAATATTAAAAGACTTATAGAAATCGGAAGCTACAGAGGGTCGCGGCACAGAAGAAATCTTCCAGTAAGAGGACAGAGAACTAAAACCAATGCTCGCACGAGGCGCGGTAAAAGAAAAACAGTTGGAGCAGGCAAGTCTGCAGTTCCAGGGAAGAAGGGCTAAAAGTAAGTTGTCCTAATTTAGTGTCTATAATATTTAATTTAAAGAGTTATATATTTGTAAAAGCAAGAATGGAGGGAGTATGGCAGAGGAAAAAAAGACTGGGAGATCTAAGAAGAAAAAATATAGCGGTGGAGTAGCAAGAGCATATATATTGTCAACGTTTAACAATACGATTGTTAATGTAACCGATGAAAGAGGTAATACTTTGTCTTGTGCGTCTGCAGGAGGTTCGGGATTTAAAGGTACAAAGAAAGGAACACCTTTTGCAGCTCAAATGACTGCAGCTGCAGTAGGCAGAAAGGCTATGGATATTGGTGTGAAAAGCGTTGCCGTATTTGTAAATGGTCCTGGACCAGGAAGAGAAACAGCTATAAGAGGTTTACAGAGTTCAGGTCTTGCAATAACAGCTATAAGGGATATTACCCCTGTTCCCCACGATGGATGTCGTCCTCCAAAACCAAGAAGAGTATAATATTGGAAATAATGTTCGGGTACAATGGCTGCTGTCGGATATTTATTTAGATATAGTAAAAATAATCTGGGAGGGTTTTAATAGATGTCACGTTATTTGGGTTCAGTATGTAAATTATGTCGCCGTGAAAAAGAAAAGCTTTTTCTAAAGGGAGAAAGATGTTCTTCAAATTGTGCTCTTAATAAAAAAAGAGGTAAAAATGCTCCCGGACAGCACGGAGTAATGAAGTCAAAAATGTCTGACTATGCCAAACACTTGCGCGAGAAACAGAAAGCCAGAAGAGTTTACGGTTTAACTGAAGAGCAGTTTGTTCACTATTATGAGACAGCTGAAAAAATGAACGGATCAACTGGAGACAATTTATTTAAGATTCTTGAGCTTAGGCTTGACAATGTAGTATATCGTTTAGGTTTGGCTTCATCTAAGAGAATGGCAAGACAAATAATAAATCATGGGAATGTTTTAGTAAATGGTAAGAAAATAGACTTGCCTCGTTATCAAGTGAAGGCAGGTGATATTATAACTGTACCTGAGAAGTACAAGTCAAATGCCGTTATAAAGAAATTGGTTGAAGGGATATCTTCCAATGTTCCTGCTTGGCTGAACTTTGACAAAAATAAAATTGCTGGAACTGTTGTAAGTGAACCTTTAGCAGGGGAAATTTCTCACCCTATAAACAGCCAGCTTATAGTTGAATATTATTCAAAATAAACTAACCAGCTGTAAAGCTTGTTAAGTGAGGTTATAAAGAATGAAAGCATTAGATTTAGAAAAATTACGCAAATTTACTTTAGATGAAAAAATCGCGACTGAGTTTTATGGACGTTTCACAGCTGAACCTTTTGAACGTGGTTATGGTCATACAATAGGTAATTCGTTGAGAAGAATCCTTCTTTCAAGTCTGGAAGGATCCGCAATATCTTCTGTAATAATAACTGGAGCTATGCATGAGTTTGCAGTCTTAAAAGGTGTAAAGGAAGATGT
>JAITAQ010000052.1 GCA_031283985.1 Endomicrobium sp.
CCGAAAGATGTTCTTTTAAATACATATCTCACAAAAAAAATTAAGCTTAACATACCTCTTATGAGCGCTGGAATGGACACTGTGACAGAATCAAAAATGGCTATAGCCATAGCCAGAGAAGGTGGTATAGGTATAATCCATAAAAATATGTCCATAGAAGCTCAAGCTACAGAGGTTGACCGTGTAAAGAGAAGCGATAATGGCGTTATATATAACCCGTTTTCTCTCAAGAAAGAGAACACTCTTGGCGAAGCAAAAATACTTGCGGAAAAATATAAAATCTCTGGTGTTCCAATCATAGACGATGCTGGCAAGCTTATCGGAATCATCACAAACAGAGATATGCGTTTTGAAAACGATACTAATAAGAAAATTTCTGAAATAATGACTAAAGATAATCTTGTAACCGCAAAAATCGGAACTTCTTTGCAAGAGGCAAGAGATATTTTACAAAGCAAAAAAGTTGAAAAATTGCCTCTAGTAGATAATAATTTCATTTTAAAAGGTCTTATTACAATTAAAGACATAGAAAAGTCTATACGTTACCCTAATTCTGCAAAAGATGAAAAAGGCAGACTTATAGTAGGAGCAGCCATTGGAATAACAAAAGACATGCTTGAAAGAGCAAAAGCTCTGGTTGACACCAATGTAGATGTTATAGTTATAGACACAGCTCACGGACATAGTCAAGGAGTACTTGAAGCTGTGAAAAAAGTAAAAGATGCTTATCCAAAATTACAAATAATAGCAGGAAACATTGCTACGAGTAAAGCAGCGGAACACTTGATTAAAGCAGGAGCAGACGCTATAAAGGTAGGAATTGGACCCGGAGCTATATGCACGACAAGAGTTGTCACAGGCATAGGAGTACCTCAGATAACTGCGATTTACGACTGCGCTCAAGTTGCTGAAAAATATGGTGTCCCTGTAATAGCCGACGGTGGAATTAAATATTCAGGAGATATACCAAAAGCTATCGCTGCTGGTGCAAGCGTATGTATGATGGGATCGTTATTTGCGGGAACGGCTGAAAGCCCTGGAGAAGACATAATTTATAACGGAAGAGCATTTAAAACATATAGAGGAATGGGTTCATCCTCTGCTATGTCGGCTGGAAGCAGCGACAGATATTTTCAGGAAAATTCAAAGAAATTGGTAGCTGAAGGTGTAGAAGGTCGCGTACCTTATAGAGGTGCAACCTGCGACGTTGTGTATCAGTTAATCGGCGGACTTAAAGCAGCTATGGGTTATTGTGGAGTAAAAACAATTCAAGAGCTTAGAGAAAAAGGACAATTTGTTAAAATAACTTCGGCAGGGCTTACTGAAAGCCACCCTCATGATATATTTATAACGAAAGAAGAAAATAATTATTCAGGAAACAAGTGTTAATACATACAGACGATTAGAAGTCTTGCAATAAAATGAAAAAGTACTATAATAAAATTGAACCTACAAAAGAACAAAAACTGCAAATAGCGAGAAAATTAAAAAGATATTTAAGAAAAAAAACTATGACACAGATATTGGAGTTCTTAAATCAGAACTTTTCATAGATTTCATTTTCAAAAAAATCTCTCCTTGTTATTATAGTAAAACTCTTTCTGTTTCTATAGCTCTGATAAAGGAAAGAATTGAAAATTTTTATTATCTTATGAAGGAAAAAATAGTTCATGTTTGACAACTTAATAGCATTCTTTTTACTTGCAGGACTTAGAGTATTTTTTAAATAGAAAAAACATGGAAATGTAAATTTCCCGACCAAGTAAGACACGTTATAAACCACAACAATAATCAAATTTTTCTTGTCAGCACTTCTGTTTTAAGGTTTTACAGCAACCCTCATCGATAGATATAAATACTATATTGGTTCCCATCATAGCTGTTTTTCAACGCTACTGTCAATTTTATTATCCTTTTATCGTTTACAGCATCTTTGATTTTGAGAAATTTGTATCTCTAAACAAAAAAGAAAAATGGTCACTAATATTAGTAGGCTTATCTTGTAGTAAAATATGCTCTTTTGTACGACTTTCTCGACACTACGCCTTTATTGTGTCTTGTCGGTACGACACAATTCACATCATAAACTTGACTACACATTGTCAGCTCTTATAATTTTGTTTACAATTGCATCAGCTTTCATTACGCTTCCATTAACATCTTGGTTGATAAAAAATTTTTAAATTTAACCTTTAAAATATAAGTTTCCACTAAAAAATATCTGTCTTTTTATAGGACAAATATTTTGAATTTTACAAAAATTAAATATTAACGCTTTGAGAATTGGAAGCGTTTTCTTGCTTTCGGTCTTCCAGATTTCTTTCTTTCAACCATTCTTGAATCTCTAGTTAAAAGACCTTCTTTTTTCAAAACTGCTTTTGATGCTTCATTAAGTTTCAAAATTGTCCTTGCTATGCTATGGCTTATAGCTCCCGCTTGCCCGCTTACGCCGCCGCCGTTTACATTTACAAAAAAATCATAATTCTTTACGTCTTCCCAGATACCTAAAGACTTTAAAGCTGTTTTTTTCAATCTTTCTAATCCGCCAAAATATTCATCTACAGTCTTATTATTTATTATAATTTTACCATTACCAATTGCCACCCTAGTTCTGGCAATTGCATTCTTTCTGCGCCCTGTGCTTAAATAAGAAACATTGCTCATTTTTTATCCTCTTTATACTTTGCCGACGCTAATTGCGCGCTATGCGTATGTTTATCTTCTCTAAATACTTTAAGTCTTGTAATCTGTCTATCTGCAAGTTTGTTCTTTGGAAGCATACCTTTTACTGCGGCAAACAACGCTTTCTCTGGGCTCTTTTCCATCAAAACAGAATAAGGTGTTAACTTTGCTCCTCCTGGATATCCAGAATATGTAAAATACGTCTTTTGATCAAGTTTTTTACCTGTAAGAACAATTTTGCTTGCATTTACAACAACAACAAAATCTCCGCAATCTATATGGTTTGTATAGAAAACCTTATCTTTGCCTCTTAAAAGCTCTGCTATTTCAACAGCAAGCCTCCCTAAAATTTTCCCGCTTGCGTCTCTCAAGTGCCATTTTCTTTCAATCGCTTCTTGTTTTGGTAAATAAGTTTTTTTATTCATCTCTAAAACCTTGTCCTATAAAATTCTATACTGCCTTTAAAACAACAAAACCACTTGGCAAATTATAACTCTAAAATATAACCGCCAACAATGTGATATCTATTTATAAGCTGTTAAACTTTAGTGGGGCAACCAAGCTTTTAATATCTTTATCCGACTGCTTTATTGTACCATAATTTAACTGCAAAAAACAAATCTCAATAAAATGAAACTTCAACCGTCAAAATGTAATGCCTACCTTAACGACATATTACATTGTGTTATTTTTTTGCTCAACAAAATATCAATATTCTATTGTTCCAGAATCCACAACAGGAACAGAATAATACTTTTTTCTCAGACTCTAATATATTCAAATATTTTATAAACATCCTGACCGCCGATATCTAAAATAAAAGATACATTTGGATCGAAGTTGATTTTAAAGGATTTCCCTAATTGAAATATAATATGAATATAGTATCGCTTTGTCTTTATCTATTAAAACTGCTTTTGTCGTAGTAGAACTTGCGTCTATACCTAAAAATAACCTGCCTTTAACGTCAGAGATTTTATATGTATAAGCAAAAATTTTTTATAATCTTCTTTGTCTTTAAAAAGAGACTATACATTTTCTCTGACATCATTAAAATGTAATGTTCGGTTTTTAACGATTGAAATTTCTCTTGCAATATTTTAAGTATTTCAGGTAAAGTTAAAATTTTATAAAATTAAATACCGTCGCAGATTTTGTAGGTTTAACTCCCATTTTTCCCAAAATACCGGTGCCTTCGGAAAACGATTCAACAAAATGGTTGTCTTTAAGGACACTCGTTTGTAAACCTGAAAATTTGACATTCATTTTACTTAAAAGTCCGGACAGAAAAAACTCTGCTTTTTTGCATACTTTATTTTGATCAATTTCTGTGTTTAGAGTAGTTTTAATATTACATTCTGACTTTTTAACAGATATAAAAACAACATCCCTTTTCGCCACATAAGACCAAAAAGTCAGGTTGAACCTTCGTTAACAATTCTTATTGACACATCTTCTTTGTTGCAACCAAATTTGACTAAGTCCAGCGCCTAGCGCATTTAACATTATTTACTACTGTAATCACTAAAAAATAGACCAAATGCCTAAGAATGCTTAATTAATTTTGACTTCTTTTATTATGAAATACTGCTCTATCATTGAAATTATACTGTTAGTAATCCAATATATAACAAGCCCTGAAGGGAAAGACCAAAACATAAACGTAAATATAATAGGCATTAAATACATCATTCTCTTCTGCATAGGATCTGAAGCTGCCATGGTCATTCTCTGCTGGAAAAACATTCCTACACCCATAAGCAACGGAAGAAGATTAATGCTAAAATTTCCCAAGTGCATAAATTGATCCGAAGCTGATAAGTCTTTAACCCAAAAAATCCAGCCTTCATTTCTAAGCTCGTAAGCATTTCTCAGCATTGTAAAGAATGCCCAAAAAATAGGAAGCTGTAAAAGCATAGGCAGACAACCGCCTAAAGGATTAACTTTTTTTGTTCTATAAATGTTCAACATTTCTGCCTGAAGCCTTTGAGGTTCGTTTTTATACTTTGTCTGAATATCTTTTATAAAAGGCTGGACACGTTTCATTGCAGCTGCAGATTTTAAACTCTTTAACGTCAAGGGAAGAACTAAAATCTGTATAACAATAGTTATCATAATTATAGCCCAGCCATAATTATGCGTAATTTTACAGAAGAACATTAAAACAGCAAAAGCTATCTTTCCTAAAAATCCAAAAACACCAAAATCAACAGTTTTTTCAAGACCTAAATTATAACTCTTCAAATATGTGTATCCTTTAGGACCCAAATAGAAGTTAATAGAGTATTCTTTTCTATCTACATTTTGAGGGAGCGTCGCAGTCATTGTTACAGAATAAGGATGCTTTTTATCAAGTCTTGAAAGAATAATCTTGTCAAAATCTGACGATTTTTCAGGGATAAAGGCGGCAAGGAAATATCTGTTGTCTATAGCCATCCATTTGTAAGAAGAAGTGAGTTCAGAATCGGTTTTAAGTTTTTTTAGTTTATATGGCTTGTCTGCTGTATATGCCAGAGCTCTGGATAAAGAAACATTTTCCCTCACTTCCTTAGCATCAGTTCCAAGACCAGGACCCCACTTAATATCTATTTCAGGAACTGAAACTGAAGAGTTTCTATCAATAAAAATATTTAAATTGTGCATGTATGAGTCAGATAAATTATATATTTTTGTAATTTTCCAACCTTCTTTAGATACATACTCAAAAACTATTTTATTATCTGATTTAGAAACAATTTTATAAACCGATCCCTGAAAATTTCCCATAACAGGAGACGACCCAGGAAAAACTAAATCCACCCACTCACCATTTTTTTCTTTAATAGACCAATTAAGCACAGCGGCTCCTTTATTTGTCAAAACCGCCTTATATTTTTCTGTTTCAATATTTATCTTTTCTTCTTCAAAAAATTGCGAGATCTCACCTTGAATTTGATTGTTTTTAACAAACATTGAACTTGAATATTCGTTCCTTTCTGTCTGAACTTGAGATGAAGTTTGATTTACTTGTGTAGATTGTGGAGCAAAGAAAAAGTACCAGATAAAAATTACTGCTGCTGATAAAACTACAAACAAAATAGAATTCTTCTGCATTATAAACTTCCTTTACCATTAGTTTTTTTCTTAATTACAGGAACAGGATCTAATCCACCATTGCAAAAAGGATTACATCGTATAATTCTTTTAAAGACTAGAAAAGATCCCTTAAAAAGCCCATACATTTCTATAGCCTGATAAGCATATGTAGAACAGGTTGGATAGAAACGACACATGTCAGGCAGAATTTTTGAAACAAACTTATAATATTTGATAAGAAAAAGAGCAAAAAGCTTCACAGCACTACTCCGAAAGTATATAAAGATTGGCGTCTTTTAATAAAACCAAAATAATATCTTCAAGTTTTTTGTAATCAAGCAATACCGTTTCTGTCTTTAAAATAAAAATCAAATCCAAACCCGGTTTCAACAAATGTTTATTAGTCCTAAAAATTTCTCTTAGCCTTCTTTTAGTTCTGTTCCTTATAACTGCCATGCCTACTCTCTTTGGAGTTATAAGTCCCAGCCGTCTTACATCTTGTCCATCTTTCCTTATATAAGCTAAAATTTTTATTGCTTTATTTTCAAGCCTTAAGCCGTTTTTAAATATTTTATTGAAATCTCTTTGGATGTGGATACGCTCAAAATACGCAAAAGAAAACTTTTTCTTAGCTGATTTATCGTTGGATAAACGCATCGAAAAAGTTGACTTTTCTTTAGTCTGCATAAGGACCTACGCACAAATCGTTTTGCGTCCTTTTCTTCTACGCGCACTCAAAACTTTTCTCCCTCCGGGAGTAGACATTCTTGCCATAAAGCCTATTTTTTTCTTTCTTCTGTCTTTGTTTGGCTGATACGTTCTTTTCATTTTAAAATCCTCTTTCTACTATTTCACTCCAATTATATCTAAAACACTTTGTGGTGTCAAACAAAAAGGGGCTTCGGTAAAAACCGAAGCCCCTTAATTAAAAAATGACACGACAAAATTTATTTTATTTTACCCTTCTTTACAGATTTCTTAACCGCTTTCACCATTTTCTTTTTGAAAACTTTGTTTACGGTTTTTTCAGACTTTTTCTTACCGCCTCTGCTCATAACTGATCTTGAGATATCACCCTGCTTGTCAATAAAGTAAAGGTAGCCTTTCTCTTTCTTAAGCCCTATTTCTGTTACTTTTGAATGTTTCCCACCTTTTTTACCGCCTCTTGCCATCAAAGTTCTTGAGACATCACCTTGCTTGTCAATAAAATAAAGATATCCAGATTCTCTCTTTACTCCAACTTTCTTTACTTTTTCAGCCATTTTACACATCCTCCTGTAATTACAAATTGATTTATTCATCTAAAATGGAGTTTATCGGAACTGCATTTTGTTATAAAACACTTTTTTTGTGATTATTCTATCTATTGTTGAAGCAGGAATTTTTTTCATTCTTATTAAACTATAAATTTTAGACTTTCCTACTTCTAAATCTTCAAAAAATTCTTTAATATCCATTACTTGCTTGGTTTGAATTATTCTGTATTTTTTTCATTTTTTATTCTTTTATTTTATATTAAAATTATATGTATCTTATTATATTTTGTCAAATATTTATTTTTAATATTAAACTTAAGCAGATTGTTCTATATTTTACTATTTATTATTTTTTAATAAAGAGCATACCTACTACACGCAATTTTACAAATTTTATTGCTATGTGAAATAAATTTCACATATATACATTTTTATCACATACATATTTTCTAATATTGTATAATTAACAATGAAAAATTATGCCAAAGGAAAATCCGAAATGATTAATTTTTATTAAAATATCAATTACAATATATTTTTTACATCTCACGTTTGTCTGCTGTATTGATATAATAACGGCTGTATTATGTCTATACCCTTTCTGTACATATTGGCAAATAGGTACTTAGCAACAGCCTTCATTGCAAAAACATCAGACATCGCTCTGTGTCTCAGTTCAACTTTCATGCCTATGGCATTTGCGATACTGTCAAGCTTGTTAGATTCAAAATTAAAATATTGCCTTGCAAGTTGCAAAGTATCCAAGTAAAAAAAGTTTTTTGAAAGAATGCCTGCTTGTGAAAGTTCTTTAGAGACAAAAAGTAAATCAAAAGAAGCATTATGGCACACAACAATTTCGCCTTCTATTATAAAAGAAATAATATCTTTTGCAATATCTTTAAAAAACGGAGACTCTTTAACCATAGCGTCATATATAAAATTTACTTTGGAACAATCCTCGGGTATGTGGCAGCCTGGATTTACAAAACTTTCGTATTTCTGATCAAATCCATCTTTTGTTTTAAGCATAGCAATCTCTATTATCTTTGCGCCTTTTTCGGGATCAAGACCAGTAGTTTCAATATCCAAAAAAACTAAATTTTCTGGATTCTTTGTAAAAACAAATT
>JAITAQ010000083.1 GCA_031283985.1 Endomicrobium sp.
TTCGTTATCCCTGCTGTCAATGTCGTTTTCCCGTGGTCCACGTGCCCTATTGTCCCTATGTTTACATGTGGCTTGCTTCTGTCAAATTTCTCTTTCCCCATTTTTTTTATGCTCCTCCAATTTTTATTGCGGTAGTAATTTTATATATAAGCCGAGGGCGGGAATTGAACCCGCGACCACCTCCTTACCAAGGAGGTGCTCTACCACTGAGCCACCCCGGCCCCCCCATTTTTGAAACACTAAAAAAGCGGGAGACGGGAATCGAACCCGCGTGGCCAGCTTGGAAGGCTGAAGCACTACCATTGTGCTACTCCCGCAAATGTAATTTTAAATTACATGGGGGTGGATGGATTTGAACCACCGAAGGGCAAGCCCGCCAGATTTACAGTCTGGTGCATTAGACCTCTCTGCCACACCCCCACCCAATATTAAAACAATAACCATTGAAGCATCTTAACTATGCTTGACTTGATGAATTATAACACAAACCCGACTATATTGTCAAATTAAATACCTAAAAACAAAACTCTAGATATTAAAATATTTCTCTATAACATACATACTGCACTTTTTTACCAATATAATAATCATGTAAAACGACTAAAACTGATCCAACAGTACAAATTAAAACTATTTTGTGCCAATTTTTTCGTTTGGAAACAACCATTGGAATTAACAAAATACTAGAAGATATAGGAAGAGATGATTATCCATTATTTATTGCCGATAACTTAGAGTAGATTCCCTTCTAGATTATCAAATTAAATACTTGAATGTTAAAAAACCACCAATTAACATGGTGAAAAATATCAAAAAAAGAATATTGAAATTTTTTTCTATAATATTTTGTATTTTTTTCCCAAAAATTCTAATAGCGGCGGCAACAATAAAAAACCTACCACCTCGCCCTAGTATAGAAGCGATTATTAAAACTGGCAAAGATACTCTAAATATCCCAGAACTTACGGTTAAAACTTTGTAAGGTATAGGAGTAAAAGCTCCAACAAAAATACTCAAAAAAGCATACTTGGAATACTTTTCACCGATAACGGACATTACATGATGCAGATCATAAAAATTTATTATAGCAAGTCCTACAGTATCATAAAAAATTCTGCCTACATAATATCCCACTAAGGCTCCACAAACTGATCCTATAGTGCAAGTTAAGGCTTTTTTGTACCAATTTTTTGGTTCAAAAACAATCATTGGAATTAACAAAATATCCGTAGGTATCGGAAAAATAAAGCTTTCCAAAAAAGCAATGCCAAATAAAGCGTAATTTGATTTTTTTGTTTTAGACCAATGCAGTGTCCAATCATATAGCCTGCGTATAAGTTTAAAAGGCATATCTATTATTTTTTTCATTCACGTATTATATATCATATTCCTTAATTATGTATAATTTTTAAGTTTTAAAGGAGATTTAATGCCTCATTTTTATGTAAATCCTAAGGATATAAAAGGACAATCTTTTTTTATAAGTGGCGAACAAGCTCATTACGTTATCAATGTGCGTCGTTTTAATCCTAACGACAAAATAATGATTTTTGACGGTTTGGGAAATTCTTATAAAGCTCAAATTATCTCTATAAACAAAAATGAAATTTCCGGCAAAATTATATCTTCCTCATATAAAATACCCATCTTTAAAGTACATCTTTATACCGCAATACCTAAAGGCAGCAGATTTGAATGGTTGATACAAAAATGTGCTGAAATAGGATTGTCTGAAATTACACCAATCAATACAAAAAGAAGTGTAAACACAGGATTCTCTAAAAATAAGTTTGAACGATATGAAAAAATTTCTATCGCTGCAAGCGCACAATGCGGAAGAAGCGGCATTATGAGAATAAACTACTCTTTAGACTTTAAAAATGCCTGCAAAAATGCAGCTACAAATAAAAGTTTAATAAATATTTTACCGTGGGAAAACGAAAGACTGTCTTTATTAGACGTAACACCTGTAAGTTCATCTTACAATGGCGCAAATATTTTTATTGGACCCGAAGGCGGATTTGAGAATGAAGAAATAGAATTTGCAAAATCTATGGGAGTGCATACAATAACTCTCGGTGAAAATATTTTAAGAGTTGAAACAGCCGCTATAGTTGCAAGCGTTTTAATTTTAAATAGAATTTAATTATAAATGAAAAAATACTTTATACATACTTTTGGCTGCAAAGTTAATCAATACGAATCGCAGCTTATCTCAGAAAAGTTTAAGAAAAATAATTTTGAGCGCTCTTTAAAACCAGAAGGTGCCGATGTAATTATTTTAAACTCGTGCACAGTAACATCAGAAGCTGATAAAGAATGTCAATACCTTATAAGAAAATTTTCAAAATTATCTAACAATCCAAAGCTAATTCTTACGGGATGTCTTGTAAAAAATAAGAATGTTGACTTAAACAAAATATTTCCAAATATTGAAGTGATAACAGACAAAACAATTCTTTTTAACGAGCCACAAAAACAAACTGTTTCAGGACATGACAAACATTCCAGAGCATTTTTAAAAATTCAAGATGGCTGTAATAGCTTC
>JAITAQ010000086.1 GCA_031283985.1 Endomicrobium sp.
ATTATCGGAATGGATGTCACTTATTAGAACACTCAAAAATCCACATCAATAAATAGCGAACTTGGTAGATTACTCGAAATAGCAGTTGTGAGAAAGCTGAAGAGTTTGAAAAATGGCGAGAAAAATAAAAATCTCAGATGTCCGACAATAGCGACGTTGTCGGTAAAAGAAATCTAAAAAATAGGACATGTAAAAAATAAAATGGCAAAATTCAGTCAGTTGCACTGTGCCGGTTGTAGTAGGTGAAATTATAGTACCTTTTTTTTACTCGTCGATTTAATGAGGACAAAAGAACAATCAATCCTTCTTTAGAAAGAGTGTTATGGGATATGTGTCGGTCTGGGATGACTGTAACCACAATCCAGTTTATAGAGCTGAAGACACACCACAATATGTATTGTCTTTTTTCACTTGAGTGTTCTCGATGAAATAAATTACTCCGGATTTATCCCGATGGTTTTTTTTCAAAGGTTAGCGTTAGCAGTAGTTAATCCGACGACGGCTGCACCACAACCACAAGGGAAGTTCGCGTAAAAGCATAACACACATACTACAACTGCCAAAAGTATGTTTTTTCTTTTCAATTCTCCATGCATTTTAATGCTTACTATGAAACAATTATAACATGTCAATATCATCGTTTTGTATCAAAAATATGTATAATGAATATATTGATTTTATGTTTAATTCGTGGTGAGTGGCTTACAAAGTGCTTGCAAAAACAGGTGTAATCTACACATATTGAATAAAAAAAGAATTGGCATAATAGTTTGTGAAATATGTATCAGACAAGTATAATAAAAATGCTAAAGTTTCTTTAAAAGCGTTGGTCGCATTTTGATCGTTTGGATTGAGAAGTAGCGTAAAATATTGAAGAATGGGAAAATAAGTTTTTGATTGATAAGACAATGAGAAATTAAAAACAACTGATTTTTCAATTAGGTTTTTATAATATATTTTGGTTTGTCCCTCAGTATGTTTTTCTACTTAAATCCAACTGGGTTTGTTAGTTTTTGCCGATGTAGCTCAGCTGGTAGAGCAATTGCTTCGTAAGCAATGGGTCGGAGGTTCAAGTCCTCTCATCGGCTTTTATAGTATATTTTAAAACATTGATGATATATCACAATTATTATTCTCCGACGGAAAAAAGCTAATATTCCAAGACAGACAAACGAAACAAGTTTATCCAAAACATCTATTTTTTGATTACAAATCTCTTACAGTTTTGACTTAGGTTTTATATCAATTTTTATTTAGTTTATCACATTAAAATGTTCGTGTTGTTTAAAATACGTATATACTTCTTCAGTTATTCATGTTATTAATGCTTCCTTCTCTTGTAAATTAGTTGGAAAAATCGTTAATGAGATTAGAATAAATTATCAAAATAATAGGTGGGAGTAAAGTTAGACAACTGCAAAGAATTTGAGAAATTGTTCTAAAGATTTGAAAGCATTTAAAAGACACATTATTGATAATTATAATAAAACAAAAGAATTAGATATTCTTTTAGAAAATTTGAAAGTTATAGTAATGTCTGAAGGAAGAGTTGCAGAACTTGCAAAAAAATGAACATGCAAAGAACAAGCGTTTACAAAGTATTGTCTAAACAGTCTAATCCGTTATTTAATACAGTAGTATCATTTGCGCATAATTTAGGAATGGACTTCAGATTAAGCGTAGTAAAGTAACCAATTCCCACAGGTTTTGCTTGCAAAATGCTTACAAATAATAAAAATTTATATATATAATCAACTCTTCTTCAGGGAATTTATATATTTATAGGCTGATATGTTAAGGTTATTACAAGCTAAAATTAAGTTGCTTAAAACGTCTTTAGCAAAAGAAGTTTTAGACAAACAAATCAACAAGTCAGGCAAAACATTAACACTGGACAGTGTTAAATCTATCCTTTTTCTTAGAAATGACGGCAAAATTGGCGACACCGTTGTTTCAAGTTTTCTGTATAGAGAAATAAAAATAAAATATCCGAATGTTAAGATTATTGTTTTCTGTAGCAAAAGCAATAAAGAAATTCTTAAGTACAATAAAAATGTTGATGAGCTTTATGAAGTCGGAAGTTGCTTATTTAATGATATTTCTGTATTTAAAAATTTGAGAAAACAAAGTATAAGCCTTGTTATAGATTTTTTTCCGTTTAATCCACGTTTTAAACATTTGTTAATGCTCCGCATTATTTCTGCAAAATTTTTAATAGGTTTCAATAAGATTTCTTATAAAATGTACAATTTGTCTATAAATGAAGATTTTTTTAGCGTTCATATCACCGAGATGTATAAATATGTTTTAAATCTTTTAAAAATTGCCACCCCTAATTTAAAATATGAAATACCCTTTACTTCAAAAGAAGAAAATCCTGTTTTAGAGTTAATTAACAATCATAAGTATAAATACAGGATAATTATAAATCCTTTCTCGGCAAGCAAACATAGATGTTTGAGCGTTAAGAAACTTAAAGATCTTAAAGACCTTATAAAAAATAGCTTTGATTGTTGTATTTTTATATTGTGTCAAGAAAAAAATAAAAGGAAAGTAATTTCTTTAGAAAATGACAGAACTATTATTGCGTCATTTAGATCAATTTTAGAAAGTGCGGCTTTAATAAAATATGCGGATATTATTATTACTCCAGATACGTCAATAGTACATATAGC